>DASUGM010000305.1:0-26451 GCA_036274055.1 Vicinamibacterales bacterium
GTAGATCGGCGTGGTGATGTAGAAGGGTCGCATGATCGCTGGCTGAGCCCCGGACGACGTCGAGAAACTCCCATTCTATGGCGATTTGCGATCCTGCCAGGCGCGGAGCGCGTCGGCGTGGACCGCCTTGACCGCCCGCCCGGTGGCCTGCGCAACGCGCAGGCAGTCGTCGAACTCAGGCTGGACGTTCAGGACCTCGCCCCCTCGGCCGGCCACCTTGATGCGCACGTCCCCGCCAGGCACGGCGACCGTCACCCACTCGCGCTCCAGCGTTTCGCGCCACATCCGCTCGAACCGCACCCCGAGCGTTGTCGTCTCGCGAAAGAGCACGTCGCAGAGCGCGGCCCGGGCCGCTTCGGGCGCGATCACCGTCAACAGCGTGCCCGGCCGGCCTTTTTTCATCTGCACCGCGGTGAGGAACACGTCCAGCGCGCCGGCCGCGAACAACCGATCGCCGGTCGAGCTGAACAGCTGCGGGTTCATGTCGTCCATCTCGCACTCGATCTTGACGATCGATTCGGCGCCTGGCGGTCCGGCCGCCGCGGCGACGCGGGTCCCAGTCACGACGCGCAGGACGTTGGGCACACCCGGAAAATCCTTCGTGCCGGCCCCGTACCCGATGCGCTCGACGGCCATCGGCGGCAGCGGACCGTACGATCGCGCGTACGACGACAGGACCAGCGCGCCGGTCGGCGTCACCAGTTCGGTGTGCGGCCCGCTGCTGTGAATCGGCACGCCGGTCAGCAACCGCAGCGTCGCGGGCGCCGGCACCGGATACGTACCGTGCGAGATTTTGACGGTGCCGCTCCCGACATTCAGCGACGACGCCACCACCTCGTCGATGCCGAACCACTCCATGGCGAACACAGCCCCGACGATGTCGATGATCGAGTCGAGGGCGCCGACTTCGTGCAGATGAACGCGGTCGAGCGGCACGCCATGAATCGCCGCCTCGGCCTCGCCGAGACGATCGAACAGCTCGATCGCGCGCCTCTTCCCCGCCGGCGACAGCGCCGAGTGGCCGATCAGATGCGCGATCTCGTCGAGCGACCGGTGGCCGTGGTCGCCGTGCGGATGTTGGTGGGCGTGGTCGTGTTCACCGGCATGACGGGGCCGATCCCGGCCCTCGCCGTCGCGGGCCCGCACCTCGACGTGATTCGCGGTGATCCCCGCCCGGACGACGCGCGTGACGCGGAGTTCGTGCTCGACGCCGAGGCTGCCGAGCGCCTGCTGCAGGGCGTCGAACGGCAGGCCGGCATCGAGCAGCGCGCCAAGGATCATGTCGCCGGCCGCGCCCGAGAAGCAGTCGAAGTACATCACGCGGCTCATCGCACCCATCCTCTGTCCCGCAGCGACACGTAGCCAGTGTCGCTCAATACGACGTGGTCCAGCATCTCGATGCCCAGCACCTGCCCCGCGTCTCGCATCCGCCGCGTGAGCAGCACATCTTCCGCCGTCGGCGTCGGATCGCCGGATGGATGATTATGAAACACCACCACGGCGGCCGCACCGACGATCGCCGCCTCGCGATAGACCTCCCGCGGATGCGTCACGACGGTGTCGAGGCTGCCGATGAACACGATCCGCGTCGACAGCAGCCGGTTGCGTGCGTCGAGCAGCATGACGCCGAATCGCTCGACCGTGCCCGCGCCATAGAGCGGCAGCAGGTAGCGCGCCGTGTCGTGCACCGACAGGAACTGCGGACGCTCGGTCGAGGGCGGCACGAGCGTTCGGCGGCCCAGTTCGACGGCGGCGAGGATGCGGCTGGCGACCGCCGCGCCGACACCCGAAGTTCCGGCCAGTTGCCGGAGATGCCGCCGTGAGAGTCCATGCAGGCCACCCGACTCGTGCAGCACGCGGTCGGCGACCGCCAGCGCCGGCATCGTCGCCGTGCCGTGTCCGATGAGGAGGGCAAGCAGCTCGTTGTCGCCGAGCGCGGCGACGCCGTGACGTTCCAGTTTCTCTCGCGGCAGATCCTGCGCCGATGTTTCCGTCATCTCGCGTCCTCATGCGCGCGCACCATCAAAATGTCGTCGATGCCCGCGTTATACTGCCGGCCGATGCGTGCGTTCGCCGTGCTGTGTGTTGTCGTGCTTCTGGCGTCAGCCTGCTCGGACCCGCCAACCAAGGAACACGATCAAGCTGAAGGCGCGCTGGCCGCGGCGCGCGCCGCCGACGCCGCGATCTACGCGCCCGAGGAACTGAACACCGCGATTGCCGCACTCCAGAAGTACGACACCGCGGTGGCGCAGCGCGATTACCGCCTGGCGTTAAGCCTGGCCCTCGAAGCCTTCAACGGCGCGAACGAAGCCGCCAAGCGCGCCGGCAACGAAAAGGCCGCGGCGCGCAGCCGCGCCGAAGCGCTGGTCGCCGAACTGGACGCGTTGCTGAAGACCGCCGCCGTTCGTCTCACTGGAACGTCGATGCCACGCCTCAACGCGCCCACCGCCGAACGGGTCCGCCAGAACATCCCCGGTGCCACTCAGGCATTGCAAGAAGCGCGCACACGGCTCGGCGCGGCGGACTATCGCGGCGTGGTCTCGCTGATCGAGTCGATTGTTCAGCAATTCCGCGTTGATCTTGGCGGCGCCGCTCCGGCCACCGGCCGGGGACGGGGGTAGGAATTGCAAAATCTCCACTCCAGGAGACGAGAACACTAGCAAGCCAGGCCGGCCCACCAGTCCACGGTTCCGACGATCTCGGCGTCTCCCGTCAAGAAGATCCCGGTCTCCGTCCAGTCGACGTGCTGGGTTCCGCCCGGCGAGGTGACGTCGACCGCGCGTGAGGCGCCACCGAACGCGGCAGCCGCAACGGCGGCGGCGCAGGCGCCCGTGCCGGAGGCTTCGGTCGGACCGACGCCGCGCTCCCAAATCAGGATGCGTACGTGTTTCGGTGACTCGACCATCGCCAGTTCGACGTTGGTACCGTCGGGGAAAAACGGGTGCACGGCGAGCGGCCCGGCAATCGCGTGCAGGCGCGACGCCGTCGCCGGACCGAGCACGACACACTGCGGATTGCCGACACGCAGCACCGCCGCCGTCACCGAGGTGCCGTTGACGTCGAGCGTCTCCTCGCGCAGGTCGGTAGGCGGCCCCATCTCGGCGCGAAACGTGAACCGCAGGCCGTCAGCCCGCAGCAGCACGAGCGCCTTGTCACCGGCGCCAGTCTGAATGACCAGCGTCGCCGATGTCGTCAGTGCGCGCCGATGCGCCAGCCACGCGGCGACGCAACGGACGCCGTTGCCGGAGACTTCGGAATGGCTCCCGTCGGCATTGAGCAGCTTGACGACCGCACCGAGCGGCCGCTCGTCAACGATCATCAGGCCATCGGCGCCGATGCCACGATGCCGGTCGCAGAGCCGCCGGGCCAGCGCCGGCAGATCGACGGCCCCCGCCACGGCGCGCTCGGCGACCAGCAGAAAGTCGTTGCCGTAGGCGTGCGTCTTGACGAGCGAAACGGGGACCGGTAGTGGCATCGGTTACTTGCGGCAGAACGCCAGCAGATGCCAGCCGAACCGCCGCGTCCAGGCGCGCGGTAGCGCGTTGAACGTGCCGACGAAGCCCAGGTTGAACGCCGTCCCTTTCCAGCCTTTATGCAGACGACTCTTGACCGGAAACCGTTCCGGCACGATGTCGACGGATGCGAACTGGCCGAGCAGGCTGCGGAACTCACCGATCGAATAGCGTCGCAACTCGGGTGCGTCCTCGTGCTCGAGCGGCGTTTTCATCACCTTCGAGAGCACGTGCAGCCATGACACACGGTTGTAGACCTGGAACATGGCCAGCCCACCGGGTCTTAGGACTCTATGGCACTCCGCCACCACCGCCGCGTCGTCGGCAGCGTACTGGATCACACCGTGGGCGTACACGAAGTCCATGCAATTTGCCGTGAACGGCAGCCCCTCGCCGTCAGCGACGGCCAGGCCGGCATAAAGCGCCTGTTGGCTGAGATTGGCGCGGGTCAACGCGATCGCGCTCGGCGCGGTGTCGACGCCAAAGGTCCGGGCGCCGCCCCGGGCGAAGCGCACCACCTCAACCCCGGCCCCGCAGCCGACGTCTAATACGGCGCGCCCGGCCCAATCGTTGAAATTCACCAGCCGCGTCAGGTGATGCAACTTCTCGAAGTGATACGCGTCTAGATCGGCGAAAAAGCCGGGCGAGCCGACCGGATGTTTCGTGATTTCGAGATCGTGGATGTGCGCGTCCCAGTAACGGCGTACCTGGGCACGAGACGAAGCGGGCATCGGCGAATACTATAGGTGACTCCAAACGCTATGCCGAGAAACGCAGCGGACCTGGCCGGCACTCGCTACGACCTGCTCGTCGTCGGGGGCGGCATTCACGGACTCTTCGCGGCGTACGACGCCGCGTCGCGCGGGCTGTCGGTGGCGCTGGTCGAGCGCGCGGACTTCGGCGGCGGCCTGTCGGCACAACACCAACGCACGCTCCATGGCGGCTTGCGCGCGATGGAATCGGCGAGCGCGGGAAAAGCGCGCGGTCAGATCCGCGAGCGCCGGACCTGGGCGGTGATCGCACCGCACCTGATCCGGCCGCTGCCCTTCCTGATCGGCACCTATCGATTCACGAAGCGATCGCGCTGGCTGGTCAAGGCCGGCTTCAAGGCCTACGACTTCATCGGCCGCCATCGCAATCACGATGTGTCGCCGGAATTGCATCTGCCGAGAGCGAAACTGGAATCGGCGGCGGCCACGCGGCGGCTGTTTCCGGGCATCGCCGACAAGGGACTCTCTGGCGGCGCCGTCTGGTACGACTACCAGATCAAGCACCCCGATCGCCTCAACTGGACGGTCGTGCTGGCCGCGGTCGAGGCTGGCGCCAAACTCGCAAACTACATTGAGGCGACCGGACCGCTGCGCGACGGCCAGCGCGTCGCCGGCGCGCGAGTCCGCGATCTTGTCACCGGGCGGGAGCACGACGTCCAGGCGAGCGCCACACTGCTGGCCTGCGGCAGCGGCCTGCCGGCGACGATGGCGAAGTTCGGCGTGACGGGCGCGCCGCCGATGGTCCGGGCGATGAATCTGCTGGTCAACCGTCCGGCGCGCGACATCGCGACGGCCGCGCGGGGATTGTCGGGCCGGATGCTGACCATGGTGCCGTGGCAGGGCCTGGTTCTGGTCGGCACGTTCCAGTCGCCCGATGTGATCACCGACACGAGCGCGCCGGCGCCGGACATGATCGATGCCTGCCTGGCCGACGCCAACGCGGCCTTTCCGAACCTGCATGCGACCCGCGCCGACATTCGCCTGGTGCACTGCGGGCTGACGCCGGCCGTGGTCCGCAACGGAAAAGCCGAGCTGTTACCAGAGCCGCAGGTGATCTCGCACGCCCGCGAGGGGGCGGCAGGCGTGCATTCGCTGATCGGCGTCAAGTTCACGACCGCACGCCGCGCGGCCGAGCACGCGGTCGACGTGGTGTGCAAGGAGCTGGGCCGATCGCGCGGCCGCTGCGTGACCGCGCGACAGACGCTGCCGCACGCCGGCATCGCCGACTTCGAGGGCCGGCTGGTCGAGACGCTGCGCGAGGTTGCCGCCGAGCTCGACCGCGACGTGATGGATCACTTTGGCGCGTGGTACGGCACCGAAGCGTCCACGGTGATCCATTTTGCGCGCACCGCCGGCTTGACCGATCGGCTGGCGCCCGGCTGCCCGATCCTCGCCGGCGAGGTTGCCTATGCCGTCGAATTCGGCGCCGCCGTCCATCTGTCCGACGTCGTCCTGCGCCGGTTGCCGCTTGGCAACGCCGGCCATCCCGGCATGGCAGCACTCGCGCGCGCCGCTGAAATCATGGGCGAACGGATGGACTGGTCCCCGGAGCGGCGGGCTGAGGAGATCGCGGCGGTCGAGAAGATTTATCCGTAGATCCGTGCGCGGTGCGTTATGCGCGGTGCGCGGTGCGTGTGCGCCGTGCGTCTCTCTTCGCGGCGCCCCGGCAGCACGCCCAATCGAGCCGCCGATTCAAATCCAGCCGCGCGTTCCGAAGAGAAGCGCACGGCGCACACGCACCGCGCACTGCGCATGCCGCACCGCGCACGGAGCGCTACTGGATCGTAAACGCCTTGAACACCCACGTGGCCCCGAAGGTGAATCCCCACGACGGATCGCGTTCGGTGACGCCGATGAGCATCGCGCCGTCGACACGGACCGGGCCGTGCGTGAAGCGGCCGCCGACGCGCACGACTGACGCCGTCTCGGTGCCGACCGGGGTCAGGGCCACCGTCGCACGGGTGTTGAGCCGGCCATTGATCTCCGCGACGATTTCGGCGCCGGCGGCGATCGCGCGCGCGACCGAGAGACCGTACTCGATCACGTCGTTCTGATCGTCACCGCGGGCCGGGTCGGCGAGGATGCCGATGCCGGCGTTGCCGGCGACGCGCACCGACTGGATGGTCTTGGCGATCGCGAAGCCGAAGTGAAAGTCGGTGGTGTCGGTCCCCAGACCGCTTTCGTTTTCGGCGTTCGGCAGCCGCGTCCAGAAGCGCACCGCCATCGCCGGTCTCGATCCGGTCTCGGAGAGGAAGCGGATCTTGGTGCCGATCCGCAGGTCTTCGATGTCGCTGGTCGTGTCGCCGGAAAAGTTGAGCATGCTGGTCAACGGCGCGGGCTCGATCGACTCGACCCTGAGGCCGTTGCGAACGCCGCCGTCGAACTGGACTTCGGCGATCGAGCTGATCCCGATGCTGAGACCGAATGTCCCGAACTTCCACAGCCGGCCGCGCAGGCCCGAGGCCGGGAAAAACGCGTCCTGCTGGAGATCGAGTCCCGCCTCGACGAGGATGTTGCCCGCCGGCACGGTCTCGGGATCCTCGGTGACCAGCGGGCGCGACTGGCCGGCCGCCGGCGTAACCAGCGCGCCGCCGAGAAGCGCGCACGCCGCGATGCCAGTCACGAATCGTTTCACGATCACGAACACCTCCTACCTGCCCTTCAGAACGTGCGGCGGCTGTCGATCAGGATCGTCACCGGCCCGTCATTGACGAGCGCGACGTCCATGTCCGCCTGGAAGACGCCGGTGGCGATCCGCAGACCGCTGGCCTGCAATCGAGCCACAAACGCGTCATAGAGAGGCCGCGCCGCCGCGGGCGGCGCCGCGGCGTCGAACCCGGGCCGCCGGCCGCGTCGCACATCACCCATCAGCGTGAATTGCGAAACCGCGAGCACGGCCCCACCGGCGTCGGCCACCGATCGATTCATCCGGCCTTGTTCGTCCGGAAAGATTCTCAACTCGAGGACTTTGGACGCCGTGTAGTCGATATCCGCCATACCGTCGCCCTCGCCCACCCCGACGAAGACGACGAGGCCGGTGTCAATCGCGCCGGCGATCTCGCCGGCAATCGTCACGCTCGCGCGCGAGACGCGCTGCACGACAGCGCGCACGTCAGTCGACCGGTCGAAGCTGAATCATCCGCGGCGAGCTGGCCGCCGGCGGCATCGGCATCGCCGCCGCGACCTCGGTGAGCGGCTGCAGACGGCGATCGAGCAAGTGGCGCGTGCCGACGTTGCCGATCGCCTTGATCATCGAGTTCTTGATCTCCGGATGCTCGACTTCGAGTTCGGCGATCAGCCGCTTCATTCGCTGCCGTTTCAAACTCAGGTCGCCGCACGCCGGGCAGCAGCAGCCGATCACCGGCAGACCGACTTCCTGCGTGTACGCCCGGGCTTCGGCCTCGGTGACCAGCACGAGCGGCCGGATCACGACGTGCTCGCCGTTGTCCGAGACCAGCCGGGCCGGCATCGCCTTCAGCGTGCCCTGAAAAAACAAATTCAACAACAGCGTCTCGACGAAATCGTCGAGGTGGTGGCCGAGCGCGATCTTGGTCGCGCCGACCTCCTTCGCGAGCCGATAGAGAACGCCGCGGCGCAACCGCGCACACAGCGAGCACGGCGTATCGCCGTCGTCGAGGATGTCGTCCATGACGGCGCCAATCGTCGTGTGCTCGACGTGGACATCCCAACCGCGAGCGGCGCAGGCCCCGGTCACGAGATCGTGCCGGAAGTTCGTGTAGCCGGAGTTGACGTTGACCGCGACGATCGAGAAATCAATCGGCGCGCGCTTGCGCAGGACGTCGAGAATCTCCATCAGCGCCCAGCTGTCCTTGCCCCCGGACAGCCCGACCATGACGCGATCGCCGTCCTCGATCAGTTGATGGTCGATGATCGCCTTGGTGACCTTCTTGGCGAGCCGGGTCTCGAGCGGCGTACGGTAACTCACGCCCCTAGGGTACCAGACGGGCCGCAACCTTTGCCCAGCTCAGCGCCGCGACGTCAGCGCGTCCGCGTTCGCCCCAGCGCTGTGCCGCGACCGGGTCGTCCATGGCCTCGGCCATCGCGCCGGCCAGGGCCGCCGCGTCGGGGGCGACGATGCGGCCGTTGTCGCGATCGCGGACGAACTCGAGCGGGCCACCGGCGTCGCTGACGGTAATCACCGGCTTCGCGCTCGCGAACGCCTCGACGGTCACGAAGCCGTAATCCTCCATCTTCGGCACGAAGACGACGGCGCGGCAACGTGCCAGCTGCTCGACCAGTCCGTCGTCAGTCAGCCGGCCGGTGAAGGTGATTCGATCGGCGACGTTGAGCTCGCGCGCCATGGCCTGCAGGCGCGGCAGCTCCTCCCCTTCGCCGCCAATGACCGCGCGCACGCGGCGCGCCGGCGGTTCGGCCAGCGCGCGCACGAGCAGATCGGCGCGCTTGAGCGGCGACAGCCGCGACGCGAAGAACACGAAGTCGCCGTAGCCGTCGCAGCGATACGCACGCGGCGGCGGCGGCGGATGCAGCGCCTCGCTCGGAAGATGATTCCATTTGGTCAGCCGATCGCTGACGACCTGCGAGATTGTGTAGAGCTTCTTGACGCGCTTCAGGAAGTACGTGTCCGCGGCGCGAATCAACGACCGGCGCGTCGTTTCCTTGACCCGGCCCTGAGGAGAGAGCGTCGACGCGAATCGATCCCAGCCGTCGTAGTACTCGCGCATCGTGTGGACGAGCCAGCACACGTGGTTGCTGTGGCGGACGGCGTAGGCCGGAAACCGCAGGCTGATGACCTGGTCGACCTTTTGACCGGTGCCGGTCATCCCGACATCGGTGAGCCAATTGGCCAGGTACGCCGGCCCCTGCCGACCGAAGCGATTCGACGGTGTCGTGATGATCCCGACCGAGTGTCCCGCGTCGATCAGCGCCTGTTCGAGTGCGCGCGCCAGGACCAGGTGGCCCCCTTCGGTCAGCGGCGGCGCCGACGTGACTATCGCAACAACAGCCAAGGATCTCCTCTGCGTCCGTGCGCCGGTGCGCCGATGCGCCCGTGCGTCCCGGCGTCCATGCGCCCTTCTGCGTCTCCGCGCGTTAGAGCAGCCGCGCCGGCACGCCGACCGCGGTTGCGCCGGCGGGCACGTCGGCGCGAACGACGGCGCCGGCGCCGATCACGCCGCGATCGCCGATGCTGACGCCGTCGAGAATCTTGGCGCCGGCGCCGATCCAGACCCCGGCGCCGACGCGAATGCCGGCGGAGCGGCGCTCCTGTGCGATCACCGCCCGCGACGGATCGGGCGCGTCGTGATCGCCGCCAATCAAATAGGCGTAGGCGGCGACGAGCGTGTCCTTCCCGATCGTCACGCGACTGGCGGAAAACACCTCGCAGTTGAAGCCGATGTTGGCGCCGTCGCCGAGCTCGATGTCACCGTTCTTGCACGACAGGATGGTGTTGCGGCCGACAAACACGCGGTGACCGATCCTGATGCCGGCGTTGGCGTCGCCCTTGGCGTCGAGCAGCACGTGGTCGTCGATGACGACGTTGTCGCCGATGTGAATCTTGTGCGGATGGCGCAGGACGACGTTCTGCCCGAAAATGACGTTCCTGCCGCAGCTGCCGAGCAGGAGCGGATACAGCGTCTTGCGCAGCGCCAGGCCGAGCGCGCCCGGGGTCGGCTGCGCAAACAGGACGACGAGCTCGTGCTTCAGCAGCGCGCCCCAGCCGGGCTTGCCGACGATCAGCGCGGAGTACTTGGCGCGGGCGCCGCCGCCCGCGCCGAACAACTGGTCTTGCGCGCGCGGGATGTCTCGCGTCGCTCGCGACTCAGATCCATCCGTGCTCACGGTACCACCCCAGCGTACGGCTGACGCCGTCGCGAATGCCGACGCGCGGCGCGAATCCCAACTCGGCCCGCGCGCGGCTGATGTCGAAGGCGCGGCTCTTGCGGAAGAAGTCTACACGGCGGCGGTAGATCGGCGGTGAAATCCCGAGCGGCGTGCAAATCGCCTCGCAGGCCGCCCCGGCCAGCCACGCCGGCCACACCGGCAATCGGAGCCGCGGGCCGCTGACGCCGGCGACGCTCGCCGTGATCGCCACCAGTTCCGCCAGCGTCGTCACTTCCCCGCCGCCGAGGATGTAGGTGCGATTGGCGGCCGCGGCAACGGTGCCGCAAAGGCGGAAGCCGTCGCACAAATCGTCGACGTAGGTGAGGTGGTAGAAGTTGCGGCCGCTGCCGAGCATCACGAATCGGCCGCGCGCGATTTCGCCGAACAACTTGAACAGCCGGCGGTCGCCCGGCCCATAGATGCCGGTCGGCCGCGCGATCACCAGCTCGACGCCGGTGCGGGCCGCGGCGGTCCGGCCGAGCGTTTCGCCTTCGACTTTGGTTTCCTGATAGACGTCGCCCGGGCGCAGCGGCGCGTCTTCGTTCGCCGGCGGGCGCTCGATGTCGCCGTGGACGCCGACCGTGCTGCAGTGGACGACGCGGCGGACGCCGGTCTCGGCCGCAAGCTCGACGATGGTTGCGACCGCTTCGGCGTTTACGGCACGATACGCGGCCGCCGGCAGTCCGGCTTCGCGATACAACGCCGCGATGTTGTAGACGACGTCGATGCCACGCATCGCCTCGCGCAACTGGTCGCGACTGGTGATGTCGCCGATCACGACCTCGAGGCCCGCGGTCGCGAGCGGGCCCGCCTTCCCGCGATCGCGCACCAGCGCGCGCACGCGATCGCCCTGCGCCGCCAGCCGCGCCGCGAGATGGCCACCCGTGAAACCGGTCGCGCCGGTGACCAGCGCGGTCACCGTTCGGCCACCACCGTCACCGGCGACCCGAACGCGCGCAGCAGGCCGATCGACGCCAGCGCGCCCTCGACACCGCGAGTCACGCCGAGGCTGCCGACCTTCTTGTGTAGCGCGATCGGCAGGACGAACTGCCGTTTGACGTCGACGACTCGAAAGCCGTGTTCGGCAAAGGCGGCGCGAACCTCAGCCAGACTCATCACCCGATAGGCTTCAGTCTTGCCGCCGATCGCAGACCGTATCCGCCGGGCCGCTGATTCAATCGCGGCGAGGCTGGCTGCTGATGGGAAGTCGACGACGACGCGCGCGCGCGAGACGCGGCACAGTTCGGCGACTGCGCGCCGCCAGTCGATGACGTGCATCAGCAGCCGGAGGCAGACCGCGGCATCGACGCTGCGGGTCGCAATCGGCAGCGCCTGGGCGTCGGCGCGGCCGAACTGCACCGCGAGGCCGTGTTCGCGCGCCCGCGCGGCCGCGACGCCGAGCATCTCTGCGGAATAGTCGAGCCCGACGACGCGCGCGCCTTGCGCGGCCAGCCCAAGCGCCGCGCGGCCGGTGCCGGTCCCGACGTCGAGGATGATCCGGCCGCCGACCGGCGCCAGCGCCGCGCTGAGAATCGTCTCCTGCTGCTCGAGCAGGTAGCGGCCGATCGGCCCGCCAAAGCGCAGCGCGTCGAAGCCCTCCGCGACGTCGCGGTCGGCGTAGTGCGCGTAGCTGTAGTGCGTCACGCGACGCCCCGGGTCACCGTGACTGGCGCACCGCCAAACAACAGGTCGACCGCCTGTGAGGTCTTGGCAATGAACGCGGCGTCGCTGTATTTCGTCTCGGCCAGCTGGCGGGCGTGGGCGCCAATCGCCGACGCGCGCGCCGGATCGTTCAGCGCGGCCAGAATCGTCGCGGCGAAGCCGTCCGCGGTCGGCTCGGCGAGAAACGCGGTGTCCTCGGCCAGCACCTGGGTGTGCGTCCGCAGGTTGGTTGCGACGATCGGCCGTCCCGATCGCAGGTACTGATAAATCTTGAGCGGCGTGTTGGTGCCGGTCGATCTCGGCGACACCAGCACCGTCGCGGCGTCGAGATAGGCGGGAATCTCTTCGGCCGGACGCTGCCCGGTCAGCACGACGGCATCGCTGAGCCCGAGGCCCGCGATCTCCTTGCGCGCCGACTCGACCTGGGCGGGCTCGCCGCCGACGAGCACGAGCTTCGTCTCGGGCCGCGCCTTGACGACGCGCTGCATCGCGGCATACAGGAGGTCGAGCCCCTGATAGTGCTCGAACGTTCCGGTGTAGAGCACGACCGGCGTCTCGGGCGACAACTTCAGCGCCGTACGAATGGCCGCGCCAGTGCCCGCGGTCGGCGCGTTACCCGAGCCGGGCGCGTTCTCGATCAATACCGAGGGCACCGCCGGATCGATGTCGCGCACGGTGAGCTTCAGGTCTTCGCAGATGACGATTACCACGCGCGAGCGTTTGATCATCACCCGCTCGATCCAACCGAGGATGCCCTTCAGGCCCGGCAGGCTCGAGTAGCCGAAGTTGGCGACTTGCTGCGGCAGGCTCGAATGCATGTCGTAGAGATGAGGTACCCGCAGCAGTGCCGCGAGAATCACGCCGATCGCGCCGCCTTCCTCGTGCGAATGCACGGCGTCGTATTTCGTCGTCATCGCCCGGCGCAGCGCGGTGACGGCCAACGACAGATCGAGCGGCGCCTTGGCCAACGACGGGCCAATCTTGACGTGGCGGATGAACGGCGGCCGCAGGCAGCGAAAAATCCGCAGGCCGGGCAACTGCACGTCACGTCCGAACGGATACGTGACGAGATCCACCGTGTGCCCCAGCGACGTCAGGGCGCGGATGCGGTGAAATTCGGAGAAGGGCGTGCCCCGGGGCTCGAAGAACGGCTCCGGCGCGATCATCAGGATGTGCATGCGCGGCGGCCCGATCGCGCGGGCAGAGTCACGAGAGCTAATGCTACACTACGCCGCTCGATCTCACCGGCGCCGCCGGCCCTGCGCATGACCGAACTCGATCCGGCGACGCCCGCACATCCGGTACGCACGGCCCTGATCTGGGTCGTGAAGATTCTCGTCAGCGCCGGCCTCCTCTACTTCCTGCTCCGGCAAGTGGACATGGAACGGCTGTGGCAGACGGCGCGCGCCGCCTCGCTGCCCTGGCTGTGCCTCGCGCTGCTGCTCTACTTCGCGATGACCTTGCTCAGCGCGTGGCGCTGGGGCCTGCTGCTGGCCGCGCAGGGCGTGCACCTGTCCTTCAAGACGCTCGAGGCGTCGTTCCTGCTGGCCACGTTCTTCAACAACTTTCTGCCGTCGAACATCGGTGGCGATGTGATCCGCATCCGCGACACCGCCAGGCCGGCGGGCTCGAAAACCCTGGCGACCACGGTAGTCCTCCTCGATCGCGGCCTCGGCCTGCTCGGGCTGATCTTCGTCGCCGCGATCGGCGCGACGCTGGCGGCGCGACGGAGCGACACGCTCGGCCCATTCGGTCCAGGTGTGTTGTGGGCGGGCTTCGCGGCCGGCGTCGCCGCGACCGCGCCGCCGTTGCTG
The DNA here is from genome assembly GCA_036274055.1 of Vicinamibacterales bacterium. Taxonomy (GTDB): domain Bacteria; phylum Acidobacteriota; class Vicinamibacteria; order Vicinamibacterales; family SCN-69-37; genus DASUGM01. The sequence goes on from DASUGM010000305.1 coordinate 13,621, forward strand.
ATGCCGCAGGGGATCGGCAGGTTGCTGCGGCCGCTGCGGGCGCTGCACGCCGAGTGGGTCGATGCGCGGCTCGAGCGTTTGACCTCCGTGCTCGCCCGCTTCCGCGCCGCGCCGAAAGCCCTCGCCGGCTGCTTCGCCGGCGCCGTTCTCGTCCAGGGGACGATCGTGCTCTTCTACGCCGCGATTGCCCGCGGCCTGCACATCCCGATTCCGCTGATGCACCTGGCGATTCTGATCCCGCTGTCGTTCATCGTGCAGATGCTGCCGGTGTCGGTCGGCGGCTTCGGCGTGCGCGAGAGCACCTTCAGTTTCTATTTCGCGAAGATCGGCCTGCCGATTGAATCCGCGCTCGCCCTCTCGTTCATCGGCGCGTTCCTGATTCTGCTCTTCTCGCTCACGGGCGGCCTGGTGGCCATCCGACGATCTCGTACAACCACACGTCCTGCGCCGCGGTAATCCGACGCAGGTACGGCGCGTACGGCACCAGCCGCGCCTCGATCTTGTGCCGCGCCTCGGGGTCGTAGGCGTCCATGTGCCAAATCACATATCGGACGCCCAGCCGGCGCATCGTCGTGAAGGTGTCGGTGTCGGGAAAGTCATTGATCGTCGATGCGAGTTCCGGAAAATCCGGCGGCGTCACGTCGCTGTAGCCGTTGACCAGCGGCTGCCAGTGTGACGTCGACTCGTACATGTAGGCGGTGTGATTCAGAAAGTCCTTCGGCCTGTACATGAAGAGGAACTCGACCACGGGTCCTCGGGGCATTTGTGCGAGCAGCCGATGCGCTGCCGTCACCGGGCCGGCCTGGACGAGCGGCCACGGCAGCGTCGCCAACTCGAACGCCAACACTGGCAGCAGGAGCAGACTCGCGGTGCGCCGGCGCTGGCTGAGGAACCTGACGCCAAACCCCGCGAGCACGGCAAGACCAAGTCCCACGACGACGCCCCACCGGACCGGCGCGCGCAGCAGGCCCGCCGTTGGCACGACCTTCAGCACCGCCGCCCATAAGCCGGCGTCCGGCCCGAACGACGCCCAGAACGCGAGCCCGGTCACCGCGACGTAGGTCAGGACCAGACGTCGCTCGCGCAGATTCTCCCCGCGAAACGACGAGACGACGCCGAGCACGGCGAGGGCAATGAGCACAAAGCCCGGGAACGTCGATTCAATCGCACCGGGCAACCGGATCCATTCTTCGTGCACAAAGGCCGGCGAACTGAGATACGACGCGGGGGTCGCTGACCAGGCGCGGATTTCGTCCATCGACCAGGGCGGCGCGGCGACCGCGGCGCGCGCGCGTTGATAGGGCACAAAAATGGGTGCCACGATCGCGACCGTCACCAGCGCGGCGCCCGCCAGCGCCAGCCAGTAGGCGCGATCGCGTCGGGCGAGCAGCAGCGCGACGAGACCGAGCGTCAGGCCCGCGAAAATCCCGTAGTACGCACACGCGAGCCCCGCGATCGCCAGCGCCAGGCCGAGGCCGGCGGCCGAAACCACGCTCATTCGATCGCGCAGCGCATGGAACGCCACCAGCACGAGCGGCATGCCGAATGTCATCAGCAGTTGGATGTGGGCGGTGTGCGCTTGAACGAACGGCAGGAACGTAAAACCCGTTGCCGAGACCAGTCCGGCGATCGCGGACCCGGTCAGGCGCCGCACCAGCGCCCAGGTCGCGAGAAACGACGCGAGCAGGCCCACCAGGATCGCCGTGTTGGTTGCGCCGAGCGCGCTTCCCGTCACCAGGTAGGCCGGCAGCCCCAGCAGGCCGGCGACCAGGTTCAGCTCTGAATACGCGAGCGTGCCGGTGTGCGGATAAAAGATATTGGCGTCGAGCAGCGTGTCCGAGGTGGTCAGCGCATGGCCGATCCAGCCGACGTTCCAGATGCTGAACCGGCCGTCCGCGGTATCGAGCCGGCCGTAGGTCAGCAATCCCGGCGCGGTCGGCCAGGTCATCAGGCAGACGAGCACCGCACCGACGCCAGCGGCGATCAGCCATTCGCGCGCGCGCGATTGATTCAGGATCACCGGACGATTTTCGGGGTGACGCGAACGCCGAGGAAGCGGGTGTCACCGGAGTCCGGAGTGAAGCCGGTGCTGCTCGCGATCGAGATCTTCCACTCGTACAACGGCTCGTCGTAACGGTAGTAGATGAACGGCTCGCCCAGGCTCATCTGAATTTGCGTTTTCGCGCCGGGCGTCACGCTGACCGACTGCGTACGCCCTGCCAATTCAACCGTGGCGGTCGTCGCCACCGGGCCGCAAGTGAACGTCAGGCTGAGGAGCTGGAACTTCAGATCGGACTTGATCAGCATCTCGGCGCGCGACTCGCCCCTGATCCAGAGGCTGCCGTCGCCTTCCGGGAGATAGGCGTTGTCGTCGAAGTGATAGAGCTGAAATCGAGGATCCTTGTCGATACCGCCGTACCAGACGCGCACGCGATTCGACTCCGTGTTGATCGGCAAGTCGTTGGTATTCGTCAGTTCCGGCGGCAGCGCGCGCAGCGGGCCCTGCTTCGCGGCGTGCGACGGATGCGCGGAGTAGTAGAACGGGCTGATCAGGATCTTGCCCATGAACACGCTGCCGACAACCCACGGCAGCAGCGCGAGCCATGGCGTGCGCCACGCCGGCAGCAGGAACAGCGCGGCGCCGTAGCCCGGCAGGAAATAGCGATTGCCGAGCGCGCCGCCGCTGCCCATATAGGTGTAGGGCTGCTGGACGATGAAGAACAACATCTGCGCCATCACCGCGGCAAAGATCAGCCACTCCCAGGCGGCGCGCCGCCGCGGCCGCAGCAGGAGCGCGGCCAGTGCCAGGACTGCTGGAAAGAAGTACGCGACCATCCCGCCGTAGCGGCCGACGAAGAAATAGCCGAGGTTGTCGCGGAGATTTGGAAAGAACACGTGCGGCGCGTACTCGGTCCCCACGCCCAGGCTTTCGCGCGAGCTCTCGTTGCCGAGTTCGAAGCCGGCGGTCGCGGTCTGAAACGGAAACGGCTTGCCGTCGACGCCGAAAAACGAATTGCGCTCGCCGCCCTGATAGTTCCACTCGCCCGTGACCGCGGCGTTGATCGCGAAGAAGGCCACGGCGACCGCGACGACGACGGTCCCGAGAGTAAGGGCGCGACGCCACTCGCGATGCCAGAAGTACCAGCACACCATCGGGCCGGCGAGCAGAAGGTTCGAAGGCTTGGAAAACGTCGCGACCCCGAGCAGCAGCGCCGCGGCGACGTCGGTGGCGGGACGGGCCAGCCACCCGCGCGCCGGCGTCGGCGTGTCACGCGCGACGACCTTGTAGAGCCAGAGAAACATCGCAATCACCGCCAGCGCGAAGTTGAACAGCTCCGGCATGATCCAGAACGTGTAGGCCGGCGTGACCGTCGCGAACAAGAACGCACCCGCGAGGAGCACCGCGACGACCGGCGGCGATCGCAGCGCGAGAAACTGATACGCGCAGAAGAACGTCAGGCTCAGCAGCAGCGCGTTGAACACAAGAAAACCGTTCGCGCCCAGCGCCCACACGAACGGCGCCGCCGCCAGCGGGTAGATGAACGACTTCGCGTAAAACAGGCGGGCCGTATCGGGATCCGGCGCCCCGGCCATGGTCTTGCCGAGTTTCAGAAACACGCCATTCGGACCCGACGGGATCTTGTTCAGATAGCGGAAGAGATCTTCCTGCCGATATGCCAGGTCGCCGTCGGTCACCAGGCTGTCGCCGATCATGTAGTACGTCGCCTGATCGCTGACCAGTTGTCCGCCCCAGGCGGCCGGCACGTCGACCGAGATCGCGACGCCGCCGTACACGGCAAGGACGACCGCTGTGGCGAGCAGCCCGAGCGATGGCTTCACCGCGTCAGCCCTTCGCGGTGAGAAAGGTGAGATCGGCCGCGTGGACGACATCGCGCCGGCTGGCCCGGGAGGTCTTCACGAGGATGTCGTAGAGACGCTCCATCTTCCTCACAAAGGCGTCGATGTCGTAGCTGCGCGCGGTCGCGCGCGCGCCCGCGCCGAGCGCCGCGCGCCGGGCCGGATCGTCGATCAGCGCGACCATCGCATCTGCGAGCGCGTCGCTGTTCCGTTTGGGCACGATCACCGCATCGACGCCATCACGCAGGATGTCGGTCAGCCCGTCGGCGTCGGTGGCCACGATCGGACGGCCCGCTGCCAGCGCTTCGAATGCGGTCAGCGGCGTGCCCTCCCAGAGCGAGGGAAACACGCTCATGTCGAAGGCGTTCAGGACCTCGGCCACGTCGCGCACGAACCCGCCGAAGACGAAGCGATCCCCGAGGCCGAGCCGCGCCGCCTGGGCCTCGAGCGCCGGCTGCAACGGCCCCTCGCCAAACAGAAAGAACTTCGCCTGCGGCCGGCGGTCGACGACCCGCCGTGCCGCGTCGATGAGGAACTCGTTGCCTTTTGAATCGTGCAGCCGCGTGACCGTGCCGATGACGAAGTCCTCGGGACGCGCGCCGAGGCGAGCGCGGGTCGCACGGACCTCGGCGTCGGAGCGGACCTGGCCGAATTCGCCGACCGGGGCGCCGAGATACACGACCTTCACGCGTTCCTGTCGAACCAGCCGCGCGTCGGTGACGAATCGCGCCGTGCTCTGCGACACCGCCAGCGCCACGTCCGTGAACGGCTCGAGCACGCGGTCGGCGACGCGCTGGAACCACGGCGTCGAGGTCAGGTTGGCGTGCTCGTGCAGGACCACCGGCAGCCGTCGCAACGCGGCCGCCGCGCGTCCAAAGGTCGTTGCGCCGTACCCGTGCAGATGTAAGACGTCGATCTGCTTCTCGTCAATCAACCGGAGCAGGGCCCACAGGGTCGTCGGATCGTAGCGGCCTTTCGCCAGGTAGGTGGTGTCGACGCCGAGGGCCTCCAACGGTTCGTCGGACAAGTCGCGCTTGCGCAGGCTGACCAGCGACACGCGGTAGCGCGCCGCGTCAAAGCGCGGAATCATCCAGGCGAAGAGGCGTTTCACGCCGTGCATGCGCGACCCCTGCCAACCGAGATGATCGCAGACCTGAAGGATTCTCAGGGGCGGAGTCGGCGCGGCGGGGATCGGCATCAAGAAATCACGAGATGGCGCCTCATTTTATCGGGCACTCGGACCTCGGTCAAAGTAAGCTTGTGCCTCGGGCACGATGTCGACCGGGAGCGCGATCGCTCCCACCCCTCCCACTGACACAGCGCCCACTCACGCGACCGAAGGGGCCAGGCGCACGTCCGACCCCCTAAAGCTCGGCGTGAATCCGTTCGATACGTTTTCCAGCCGGAGTTCCGGTTTCCCCAAGTTGAAGGCGAGTATGTTTCGAAATCTCCGCATCATCACGCTGGTCTCGTTGTCGCTGGCGGTGCTCGCGTGCGAGCGCTCCAAGTCGTCCAGTCCGCTGAGCCCGAACGTGGCCGGTCCCATGGGCGGGGTCTCCGTCGACGCACCGACCATGGTGTCTCCGGCGCCCGGCGCCACTCTCTCCGATCGCGATCAGCCCCTGACCATCGTCATGGGCAACCCGGCGACCAACAGCCCGCGACCGATGACGCTCGGCTTCCAAATCGCGTTCGATGCGGGGTTCGCCAACGTTGCCGTTCAGCGCGAGGGGCTCCCGGCCGGAGAGAATGGGCAGACACGCCTGGTGTTGGCCGAACGGCTGCCGCTGGGACGAACGTATTTCTGGCGCACCAAGGCCGACGACGGCGCCAACTCGAGCGGTTGGGGCGGCGGTGTTCCCTTCGAACTCCAGCAACAGATCGTGATCGGCGCGCCGAATCCGGTTTCGCCGGCAAACAACGAGCGGGTGACGACGTCGACGCCGGTTCTGCTGGCCGACAACGCGGCCGCGTCCGGTCCGTACGGCCAGCTCGTCTATCAGTTCCAGGTCTCCGAGAGCGCCGTCTTCAGCGGCCTGACGGTGAACGCCGAAATCGGGGTGGCCGCCGGCCGGACCTCGTATACGGTGGTGACTCCGCTCGCCAGCGACAAAACGTTCTACTGGCGCGTCCGCGCGTTCGACCCGACGACCGTTGGCGCGTGGTCCCGCGTCGAGGTCTTCCGGTCGCCGCTGCAATCAACAGATCCGGTGGCGCCGCCACCCGTCGCACCCGGCGGCGGAAGCCCCAGCCAGTGCGGGCCGCCGACCCTCTTCAACCCGCTGTCGATTCTGCAGTGCCATCGCGCTTTCTTCCCCGGCGGCATCCTGCACGGCGATCTCGCCGTGGAATTCCTGCGGCGCTCGACGAAGTCGTTCAACGCGGCCGGTGTGCCCGGTGGGCCGTTCGGCCTCCTTCGAAAGACCAGCGGCAACAACTGCAGCGGCTATTCGTGCGACATCGTCTGCTCTGGTCAGGGCAACGCGCAGCGGCAGTGGGACATCCTGGTGGCCGAGGAATTTCCGACCTGGGGCGGCTCGGGCGCTGGCGTCGCGGACGGCATCCGCGTCGACGTCTGCGAGATTCAATAGGCGGTGATCGTAACCGGGCCTGACGACCTGGTTGCGATCTCAGCCGGTAGCAGTCCGACGAATCGCGAGGCGAGGATTGACAAAATCGTGATCGTTTTGCTACAAAACATCGGGACTCGATGCACTCGGCAGAGTCCTGTTTCGTTGATTTTGAGGGCGTACACGCCGGTTCGGCCGCCTGCCTCGTTCTACCTGCTGCCCCCGCTCGCCATCGCCGCGTCTCAAAGGGAGATTGTTGAATGAACTTGAAGTCTATTCGCTTGTACACCTCCGGACTGGTCACCGCATTGGCCTTGATCGTTGTTGCCTGCGGCGGCGACAACCCGACGACACCGTCCGAGACGCCGGGAAGCACAACGCTGGCGGCCCCCGTGCCGAACAGCCCGCTCAATAGCCAGGAACTGAACTCGTTGCGCCCAACCCTGACGGTCACCAACGCGGTGGCGACCGGCACGGTCGGCACCGTGACCTACCGGTTCGAGATATCAGAGCTGAACACGTTCCCGAATAACTCGCGAACGCTGGTGCAGGACGGCGTCCCCCAGGGAACGACCACCACGAGCTGGACGCCAGGCACGGACCTGATTCCGAACTTCCCCTACTTCTGGCGCGCCCGCGCGACCAATGGGACAACGACCAGCGAATATTCACGCCAGGAGACCTTCAAGACCCAGAACGTGGGCTTCCGTGACGGCGCGAACATCTACGACCCGATGACCAACGGTCAGACCGTCGGCACCCAGGTCGGTGGCAGCCTCGTCGTTGGCAAGGGCTGGATTGCGAGCACGCTCTTCGACGCGATCATCTACGACATTCCGACGTCGCCGGCGGCGCGCTTCGAGTTCGACGTTTTGGGCGTCGATCCGGACGAGCCCGGTCCGTACGACATCGGCCACAAGTTCTACTGCATGGGCAACGGAAACGAGTGGGATTTCTGGGGCTTCCGCGACGGCGCGTTCAAAGCCTCGCTGGACAAGAAAACCGGCAGGCTGTTCCCTGACGAATCGGGCGTCCTCGAGCACATCTTCCGGATCGGCGGGGACGACAACCGCACGAAAACGGGTCCGAACGACTGGGATGACCAGAAGGTCTATCACATCAGTCTGGAATGGGGTAACGGGCGCGTCGTCAACAAATTCGACGACCTCGTCATCGCGGATGAGAGCTACAGCGGTTCGTACGCGCCGACCCCCCATCGCATTTCGCTCGGCTGCCAACCGCGCGGCGAGACGCTCCGCGACGTCTACTTCAGCAACGTCAGAATCACACCTCGATAGTTCGAGCTGTCAGTACACGGCACGAGGCGCGCGGACGATCCGTTCGCGCGCCTCGTGCGCTGTACGACCGCGGCACGGCGTTGCCTCGCTAGCGCCGGGTGACCTTGACGATGAAGCCGCCGGAGTTGTCGCCCCGCTCCGTGTCATACACGCTCAGGTAAAGCCGCCCATTCCCACCCATGAGGATGGGCTCGCGGTTCGAGCCGATCGGGAATGGCCCACCGTTGCCGATCCGGCCGACCAGCTGGCCGATGTTCAGACCCGAGGGACGATTGCCGAACGTCGTGCGCGGGCGCGGGAGCGACGGATCGCCGTCCGGTCCGGTCGTCCGATCGGGAACGACGCGCACTTCGCCGCCGGTCACTTCGAACGCCACGCGCTGCCCCTGGCGGACCGTCAGGCCGGTGTCGGCCCAGTCCTCGTTCGCGGCGACGCGGACGCCGACGGGCCCCCCCGTCGCGGGCAGCGAGCTCGGCGTGCTGGTGCTCGGGAACAGGCTCCGCGCCGCCGGCGCGGACATGTAGATCCGCGCGATGTCACCCATGTTGAACGTCCGGCGGCCGTCGCGCGTGTCGAACACGACGTCGTTTTCGTTGAAGATGTACACCTTGCCGCGGATCATGTCGCCATTGCGCAGCACGACGGTGTTGCGATCGAGTTCCGGCGGATCGCCGCCCTCGGGCAGCCGCGCGACTTCCTCCCGCGACGGATCGCCGCCGACGAACTGAATCAGCGCGATGTCGCTCTGAGGAAAGGACCGTTCGTTGCCGCCGCTCCGGAGATTGATGTTCGCGTCGCGGTGGTACACTAACGTCCCGCTGTGACGCTCGCCGTTCTTGAGCACGAACGTGACTTCGGCCGCAGTGGCCACCATCCCCATCGCCGCAGTCATTGCCACGGCGATCAGCAAAAGTCTTGGTCGAAGCATGTCAGTTCCCCTCGGTTAAAGTCCGCACGAACGTTCGTCACATCCATTATTCATGTTTCGTACCAGATGACCGCGTGATGCAGAGCGCGCTGGTCCGTGGCGCGGCTGTCACCCTCGGAGGACCGGGGCTGTGGTTCCTCCTAAGTCTATGCCTGCCCTTTCTTCCTGCGGGCGCACGCTTTGTGGTGACGCTCGGGGTGTTGACGTTCGGGAGCGGCGCCACCATCGGGATCTGGTTCGTGCGCGCCCGCGGGCGCGTCGAACAAGCCGTCGTGCTCAGTGCACTCGGCGTCGCCGCCGCCCCGGTCGCGGCAGATTTGCTGTCCCGGCTTCACGCGCTGCCGATCCTTCCTTACCTGGCAGCCGCCGGCGCGATGCTGCCATGGGCCGTGCGCCGCTCCGCGGCCGGCGACCGACCCGCGGCCGACGCGAGCACCGATCGCGCGGGGATTCTGCTCGTCTGCGTCATTGCGCTCGTGACGTGCGTGTTTACCTTCGGGCATCGGCTGAACCAGGACGCCCAGGGCACCACCGTATATGGCGATTACGACTCAGTTGATCTGAGCTACTACGCGGCCGTCACCGCCGAGCTGACCCATACCAATCCGCCTCAGGCGCCTTTCTACGCCGGCCATCCGCTCAACTACTCGTACTACCCGCAGCTGCTGCTCGCGACCGTGCACCGGTTCGGCGATGTCCCCATTCTCGAGATCTATTTCCGCTGGGCGTGGCCGGCGTTCCTGGTGATGACCGCCGCGATGGCGCTCGTGTTCGCCCGATGCCTGTTGCCGCTCGGCGCCGCGCGATTGGCCGTCATTCTGCTGCTCGTCGGCGGCGACTTCTCGTACGCCTTTGTGTGGTGGCTTCGGCCGGACACGTATCTGTTTGACTGGCTGCTCTGGCCGACGAACTTCCTGGCGCCAACGATGGAAGTGCTGCATTTCAGCACATGGACGCCTGCGCTGGTCGTGCTCTTTGCGGGGCTGTATGCGCTGCACCACGGCATCAGCGAGGCCAGAGGGAAGGTGCGGTTCCTGCTCCTGGCCGGCTTCTGCTTCGGAACGCTCGTCGAGTCCAAGCCCTTCGCGTTTCTGATGCTGATGGCGGGGCTCGGGATGACCGCACTCGTGCGAACCGTCACCAGGCGCGGCGCGGGGAACATCTGGATCGTGTTGGCGGCCAGTGCCGTCTGCGCGGCGCCGTTCGTTTACCAGATTCTGAACCTGTACGCGGAAAGTCGCGGCCACTTCGTGATCGATTACTTCCTGCTTCCGCGGATCATGCTCGACAAACTCGCGATCGCCGACGAGTTCGAGCGCGCTGCGGCGCGGCTCGTCGGCACCGGCATCGCCCAACACGCGGTCATCTTGACGGCGGCGACGGCGTTGTTCTTTGTCGGCGGCCTGGGCATGCGCTGGCTGGGCGTCGCCAGCGTCGCGCGTTCGCTCAGTGGCCGCCCCGAGCTGGCACCCGCGTGGCAGATCCTCGCCTGGACCGTGGTCGCGGGCATCGTCGTCCCATTCGTCATCGTGACCGAGCCGTACGGCGACTCGCTGCAGTTCTACCAGATGTCGCTCTACCTGCTCTGGCTTTTCGCCGCCGGTGCGGTCTGGCGCGCGGTCGATGGCGCGCCGGGACGACGGCTCGTCGCCGCCGCGGTCGTAGTACTGCTGGCACTGCCCTCGTCGATCCACTACCTGCGTGAAAAATCTGGCGACGGACCGAAGCATCCACTGTTCACGTTGAGTCGAGCCGAGTTGACCGTCGCGGAGTACCTGAAGGGGCTGCCCGTCGCCGGAACGGTCGTCCTGCACGACCGCCCTCTCGATCCGTCGGGGCTGCTCATCGCGTCGGAGCGGCGCGTCGTGCTGGCCTGGTCGCGCTACGTCACCGGCAGCGACGGCCGGCGGGAGGACGTCGATGCGTTTTTCGGGTCCGTCGACAGCACACCGGAAGCGGCGTTCGCGATTCTCGATCGCTATCGAGTGACGCATGTCGTCAACCGACCTGATCGAGACCGCGTTCACCCGGCGGTGCTGGCGCGGCTCACGCCTCTGATACGCACCCCGGAGGTCACGCTGTACGCCTACGATCCCGCGCGCCGCGAGGGGCGTTAGACTCATAACCTGCTGACTGGCTTGGATTTGACCCTTACGGCCTTCGGCGCTACCATGAAGTGGTCCGCGCCCGATGTCCACCCGCACATTCCGCCTACGCTATCTCGCCAAGTCGGCCGCCGGCGTCCCCAGGGACCTGGTGCAGTCGGCGGTTTCGCACGTCACGGCGATCAAACCGACGGTGCTGATCTTTAACTGCACCTGGGTCTGCGACGCCCGCTGCACGATGTGCAACAACTGGAAGTGGGGCAACCGGAAAGAAGACATCACGCTCGAGCAGCTCGACGGCGTCATGGCGCACGACTTCTGGAGCAGCGTCGAAAACCTCAACATCTCAGGCGGCGAGCCGACGACGCGCAACGACCTGCCCGAAATGGTCGATCTGTTCATCAAGCGGCTGCCGCGGCTGCGCAAGATCGGCATCAACACCACCGGATTGACGCCGCAGCGCGCGATCCCGATGCTCACGCGCATCGTCGAGGCCTGCGACAAGGCCGGCCTGCTCATCAGCATCCGCGTGTCGCTCGACGGCATCGGCGAAGTGCACGACACCGTTCGCTCGGTGAAAAAGGGCTTCGACAAGGCCCTGCAGACGATCGAGGCGATGCAGGCGCTGGCCGAGACGTCGCCGCATTTCCAGTTCGGGCTCGCGTCGACGATCTTCGCGAAGAACCTCGACGACGCGCAGCACATTCGCGACTGGGCGAAGACCAAGAACCTCGACATCGTGTTCAACATGTTGCGCTTCACCGACAACATGCTGCACAACAAGGATCTGCAGGCATCGATTGGCTTCGGCAGCCGCGAAGAGCAGTTCATGAAACAGTTCTTCCTCGATCGCGTCGCGGAAGAATCGATCCTGAGCGGCCAGTCGTTCATGTATCTGCACTACGCGGACATGATCGCCAACGGCTATCACCGGACGATGCCGTGTCCGTTCCAGCGGCAGGGCCTGCTGCTCAACCCCAACGGCGATCTGTTTTACTGCGAGAACTCGCAGAAGCTCGGCAACGTGCTCGACAGCAACGCCGAGCAGCTCTACTTCGACACCGCGAATCTCGCCAAGCGCGAGGAGATGAAGCGCGACACCTGCCCGACCTGCCTGAGTCCGTGCCAGGTCAACGTCGGGGCGATGAAGCAGGTGGTGCCCTACGTGAAGTTCCTCAAGCGCGCCTACGCCGTCAAACAGAATCCCGCGCGGCACCGCGAGACGCTGCCGTCGCCGGTTCGCTGACGCGCCGCATCGGTGCGCGCACGCATCTCGACAATCCTGAGAATTGCGGTCGCAGCCGGGTTGACGCTGTGGCTGCTGAATCAAGCCAATCCGGCTGATGTGTTCGCCGCACTTCGCGGCGTCCGGTGGACCTGGATCCTGGCGACCGTCGCGCTCGTGGCGGCCGATCGCGCGCTCAACGCCTATCGCTGGATGGCACTGCTCCGGCCGGTCGCGCACGTGCCGCCGGTCGCGGCGGTGATGCGCGTTTTCTTCGTGAGCACGTTCATCGGCACCTTCCTCCCCGGCCCGATTGGGACCGATGCCATGCGGACCTGGGGACTGGCGGAGTACGGCGTCGCGAAGTCGCAGGCACTCGCCTCGGTGCTGATCGATCGGCTGCTGGGCGTGGTCTCGATCCTCGTGGCGGCCCTGGCCGGGCTGGCGCTCGCGCCGAGGTTACTGGACGACGCCTGGGTGCGGATTGCTTTCATCGCGACCGCGGCGGGTTCGCTCGGGGCACTCCTGTTCGTGTTCAGCAGCACCGTCGACAACTTGATCCGCCGCGTGCTGGCGCGCGCGCCAATCGGCCTGCAGGGCCGGCTGGGGCGTTTTCTGGATGCGCTGCAGGCCTACCGGGGCCATCAGGGCCTGTTGAATGCCGTGCTGCTGGCGTCGGTGGGCGTCCAGGCGCTCCGCGTCGCGCAAGCGTGGATGCTCGGGCGCAGCCTCGGCCTCGACGTCGACGTCGTCGCCTACGTCGCGTTCGTTCCGGTGATCCTGTTGCTGATGTTGCTGCCGATCAGCCCGAGCGGCCTGGGCGTCGCGCAGTGGGGGTTCGACGTCA
>DASUGM010000306.1:0-3910 GCA_036274055.1 Vicinamibacterales bacterium
GCCGGGTTTGAACAATACGAAATCTCAAATGTGACGAAGCCCGGCTTTTCGTCCCGGCACAACGTCAAGTACTGGCAGGGCGGCTCGTGGCGCGGGTTTGGGTGCGGCGCCCACTCGACCGTCGACGGCCGCCGCTGGAAAAACGTCGCCGGCACCAGCGAATACGTCGCGCGACTCCGCCAAAGCGAGCCGGTGGCGATCGACGTCGAGGAGTTATCGGCCCAGGCGCGGGTCGAGGAGGCCCTGTTCACCGGGCTGAGACTCGCGTCCGGTATCAGCCGGCGGAACTTTCTGACCAAATACGGTGTCGAACCGTGGTCCGCCTACGGACAGGCGCTGGAGCCGTACCTCTCCGAGGGGCTGATGTGGGCAGATGAGGACACGTTCGGCCTCACTCGCCGTGGCATGCTGATTGCCAACGAGATTTTGCTCACGTTTGTGTGACGAACCGATGTGGCGACGGTTTTGCTCACGTTTATGTCAGTACGCTAAAGTAGCCCTTCTTTCGTCACGAGGCCCCTCGGGGCAGGAGGATTTCATGATGTCGGGTTCTCTGTCGGCAGCGAGCCGGCGTGCAGTAATGGGACTTGGAGTGGCCGCCGTGCTTGGTGTCGCGACCCTTTCAGCGCAGCAGACCACGCCGCCACCGGCGCAACAGCCTGCCGCGCCGGCAGCGCCCGCGGCCGCGGATCCGTTCAAGTTCACGACCGGTTCAGCCGCGGTGTTGTGGCTCATCAAGGCGGACAAAGCGGCTGATTTCGAATCGGTGATGGGCGTGATGAAGTCGAAGATGTCGGGCTCGGACAAGCCGGACGTCAAGGCTGCGGGCGAGAGCATGAAGTACTTCAAGATCGACGCGCCAGCGAGCGCCGAGGGCTTGACCTACATCGTGTTCATCGAGGATGCCTCGAAGACGACCAGCTACAGCCCGACGGAGATTCTCTTCAACATGGGGCTGTTCGAGCGCGCTGACGCCGACCAGGTCTACGCCAAGCTGCAGGGTGCGCTGAACAAGGTCATTCCCTGGCCGCTCGTCAAGGTCGGCTAGGCTCGAGTCGGTTTACGGCGCGCGCAGCGCGCCAGCCGGCTGGTTTGGGATGGGACGCTTGCGCGCGAGCGCAGGCGTCCCTCTTTTTTTGACATGAAGGATCCTTGGAGGAATTGAAGAGCTTGCAGGAGCGGGCCGATAGGAGGGCTATGAAAAAGCTCCTCGCCGCGGGCCTGCTCGCCGTCGGGTTCATTGCCGCGACGCCACGCCCGGCCGCGGCCGACGCCACGATTTTCTGGGGCTTTTCGTCCACACCGACCAACCGCGCCGCCAGGGGCTTCGCCGTCGGCATCAGCCTGATCGTCGTCGGCTTCGAGTTCGAGTACGCCAATACCAGCGAAGATGTGGTCGAGGCGGCGCCGGGTTTGCGGACCGGCATGTTCAACGGCTTGCTTCAGACACCGACGAAGATGCAGCTCTATGTCACCGCCGGCGGCGGCTTTTTCCGCGAGCGGTTCAATGACGTCGGCGAGACCAACTTCGGCACCAACATCGGCGGCGGCGTCAAGATCCCCTTGTTCGGTCCGCTCCGAATCAGAGTCGATTACCGAGTCTTCAATCTTCGCGGCAGCAACACTGTCTACATGCATCCGCAACGGTTCTACGTGGGCGGAAATGTCGCTTTCTAGGCTTACGGCTTACGGCTCACGGCTTACGGCTCGGCGTCCAAGTGCATGAGTCCTGTGACGCCGAGCCTTGAGCCATGAGCCCTGAGCCGAAGTAAAATCGCCCGGATGGACCTTCGTCCGACCCCCGAGCAGGAACTCCTTCGCCGCACCGTCCGCGAGTTCGCGGAGAAGGAAATCCGTCCGCACGTGATGGAGTGGGACGAGGCGCAGGGGTTTTCGCCGGATCTGCTCCCGAAGCTGGCGTCGCTCGGCCTGATGGGCATCCAGGTGCCCGAGGCGTACGGCGGCGCCGGCATGTCGGCCGTCGACTACTGCATCTGCATCGAGGAGCTGGCGCGTGTCGATCCGTCGATCGCGCTGTCGGTGGCGGCGCACAACGGCTTGTGCGTGGCGCACCTCTACATGTTCGGCAACGATGATCAGAAGAAAAGGTTCGTCGTCCCGCTGGCCAAAGGCGAGCAGCTCGGCGCCTGGGCGCTGACTGAAGCCAGCTCGGGCAGCGACGCCGCGGCGATGCGGACGATCGCGCGCAAGCATGGCGCGATGTGGTCGATCACCGGCAGCAAGCAGTTCATTACCCACGGAAAGATCGGCGGGACGATGGTGGTGATGGCGGTGACGGATCGGACGCGCGGCCGTCACGGGATCTCGGCGTTCGTGGTCGAGCGCGGCCTGGCCGGGATTGGCGCCGGCAAGAAGGAAAACAAGCTCGGCATGCGCGCCAGCGACACCAGCGAAGTGATCTTCCAGGATTGCCGCGTGCCGGAAGAGGCCATGGTCGGGACCGAGGGGCAGGGCTTCGTCAACACCATGCAGGTGCTCGACGCCGGGCGGATCGGGATCGCGGCGTTGGCGGTCGGCCTGGCTCAAGGCGCCTACGAAGCGGCGCGCCTCTACGCGCGGGACCGGCGCCAGTTCGGCGAGCCGATCTCGCATTTCCAGGCGATCCGCTGGAAGCTCGCCGACATGGCGACGAAGATTGAAGCCTCGCGGCTGCTGACCTATCGCGCCGCATGGATGCGCGACGGCAAGGCCGCGCGGACGTCGACCGAGTCGTCGATCGCCAAGCTCTACTCGAGCGAGATCGCAGTGCGCGCCGCCGAGGAGTGCGTGCAGATTCACGGCGGCTACGGCTTCGTGAAGGACTACCCGGCGGAAAAATATTTCCGCGACGTCAAGCTGTGCACGATCGGCGAAGGCACGAGCGAGATTCAGCGGCTGGTGATCGCGCGCCAGTTGCTGGGGCGCTGACGTGACGCCAACGCCGCTGGCCGATCGCCTGCTCGCCGGCGACCCGCGCGCGATCGCGCGCGCGATCTCGCTGATTGAAAACGAAGACCCGCAGGCGGCGACGCTCGTCGGCCGGATTCATCCCCACACCGGGCGCGCGTATCTGATCGGCGTGACCGGCTCGCCGGGCGCGGGCAAGAGCACGCTCGTCGACCGCTTGATCGCCGAATACCGCAAGGCCGGGCAGAAGGTCGGCGTGTTGTGCGTCGATCCGACCAGCCCGTACAGCGGCGGTGCGATCCTCGGCGATCGCGTCCGCATGCAGGCGCATGCCGAAGACGCCGGCGTGTTCATTCGCAGCATGGCGACGCGCGGCCACCTCGGCGGCCTGGCGCGCACGACGGCCGAGGCCGCGATCGTGCTCGACGCCGCCGGGTATGAGGTCGTGATCGTCGAGACCGTCGGCGTCGGCCAGGACGAAGTCGACATCGTCCGGACGGCGGACATCTCGATCGTCACCGTCGTGCCGGGCACCGGTGACGAAGTGCAGGCGCTGAAGGCCGGGATCATGGAGATCGCCGACATCTTCGTCGTCAACAAGGCCGATCGCGAAGGTGCCGATCGCACCGCGTCGTCGATCGAGACGATGCTGTCGCTCGAGGAATGGCCGGCGGGCGAGTGGCGCCCGCCCGTGCTGCGGGCGGTTGCCACGACCGGCGCCGGCGTGCCAGAGCTGGTGGCCGCGATCGCGAAGTTCCGCGCCGAGTCCGGCGACGCGCTTGGCGCGCGCCGCCGCGCGCGCGCCGAGTGGCGGCTGCGCGAGATCCTCGGGCGGCGGTTCATGCAGCATCTGGAGCAGAGCGTGCTGGCTGCCGGCGAGTTCGAGGCGATGTTGGAGAAAATCGCGAATCGCGAGATGGATCCTTACGGCGCGGCCGCGGGGATCATGGAAAGAGCGATGAGGGGGGACGGGGGTCGATCTGTGGAAATCTCCGGGGACTCG
>DASUGM010000307.1:0-15306 GCA_036274055.1 Vicinamibacterales bacterium
CGTGCGGGAGATGTTGCCGTCGAAGATGTCGAGCGCGTCGAGGATGTATTTACGTTCCCAGGCGTCGCGCGCGTCGAAGAGCGGCGCCACGGTTTCCGGGCCCGGATGGCCGGTCAGATCGGCGGCGCGCAGAAACGACAAGTGCTCGGGCAGAATCACCTCGCCGGGCACCATGATCATCAGGCGCTCGATGGCGTTGCGCAGCTCGCGGACGTTGCCCGGCCACCGATGCGCCTGCAGCACGCCGATCGCCTCGGGCGACAGCGTCTTCAATCGCCGCCCGTACTCGCGCGAGAATTCGCCGATGAAGTGTTCGGCGAGGCGGACGACGTCATGGCCGCGCTCGCGCAGCGGCGGCACGAAGATCGGGATGACGTTGAGACGGAAATAGAGGTCTTCGCGAAATCGGCCGTGACGGATCTCGTCGGCCAGATCCTTGTTGGTCGCGGCGATGACCCGGACGTCGACGCGGACGCTATGCTCACCGCCGACCGGCTCGACCACCTGCTCCTGGAGCGCCCGCAGCACCTTGGCCTGCGTCTTCATGCTCATGTCGCCGACTTCGTCGAGGAACAGTGTGCCGCCGCTGGCGGTCTCGAACTTGCCGCGGCGATCGGCGACGGCGCCGGTGAACGCGCCGCGCGCGTGCCCGAACAGCTCGGACTCGATCAGCTCTTCGGGAATCGCCGCGCAGTTGACTTCGACGAACGGCCCGCTGCGCCGATGGCTGAGGGCATGAACCTGCCGCGCCACCAGTTCCTTGCCGGTGCCGTTTTCGCCCGACACCAGCACCCGGCCGTTGGTCGGCGCCGCCATCGCCACCTGCTCGCGCAGCCGGCCCATCTTCTCGCTGTCGCCGATGATCGTCAGCCGGCGATCGACGCGGGCCCGCAGCGCGCGGTTCTCGACCTCGAGCCGGTGCTGGCGCAGCGCGTTGCGCACCGCGAGCACCGTCTTCTCGAGCGACAGCGGCTTCTCGATGAAATCGAAGGCGCCGAGCTTGGTCGCCTTGACCGCCGATTCGATGTTGGCGTGCCCGGAAATCATGATCACCTGGACGTCGATGCGGCGCTCACGCAGCCGCTCGAGCGTGGCCATGCCGTCGAGCCCGGGCAGCCAGATGTCGAGCAGCACGAGATCGTACGGACGCTTGGTGATCTGCTCGAGGCATGCCTCGCCGCTGTCCACCGAATCGACCGCGTAGCCCTCGTCGCGCAGCACGCCGCCGAGCGAGGAACGCACGCCCGCTTCGTCGTCGACGATCAGAATGGTGGACGACAGCGACTCGCTCATGCGGCCAGCTCGATCGTGAACATGGTGCCGGTCGGTTGCGCGTCACTCACTTCGATGGCGCCGCCGTGCTCGACGACGATCCGCCGGCAGATCGCGAGGCCAAGACCGCTGCCCCGCCCCTTGGTCGAGTAGTACGGCATGAACAACTTGTCGCGGTCGGCCGGCGCGACCCCCGGGCCGTTGTCGGTGACGACCAGCCGGACGGTGTGGTTGCGCGCGTCGTAGCTGGTCGCCAGCGCGATCGTCGGCCGATCGCCGTTGGCCCGGGTCGGCGCCGACGGACCGCCGAGGGCTTCAATCGCGTTGTCGACCAGGTTGATGACCACCTGGCGAATCTGCTCGACGTCCAGCCGAATCGGCGGCAGATCGCGCGCGAACTGCCGGACGAACCGGACGCTGCCCTGCTGCAGCACGCCGGCGTAGAGCTGCAGCGTGTCGTCAATCAATTTATTGAGATCACACGGCAACAGCCGCGGGCCGCGCAGCCGCGCGAACTGCGCGAACTCGTCGACCAGATTCTTCAGCGCCTCGACTTCGACGATGATCGCGTCGGTGCACTCGCCGACCAACGCCCGGGTCGCCTCGGGCGCGGCGCCGAAGTGCCGGCGCAGCCGCTCGGCGCTGAGCTGAATCGGCGTCAGCGGGTTCTTGATCTCGTGCGCGAGACGGCGCGCGACGTCGCGCCAGGCCGCGACCCGCTGCGCCCGGATCAACGGCGTGACGTCGTCGAGCACGAGCACCGCGCCCTCTGGCCGCCCGGCGTCGCCGATGAGCACCGTGGCCGCCGCCGCCAGGTGCACTTCCCGATCCTCGCGCGCGAGCGTGATCTCCTGGACGACGCCGCCCGGTGCGCCGCGCCGCGTCGCATCCACCAGCGGCTGGAGCGCGCGCAGATCCTCGCGGCCGAAGACGTCGCCGGCCGACCGGCCGATGGCGCTGGCGTCGAGACCGAGCAGCCGCTCGGCGGCGCCGTTGACGGTCGAAATCCGGCCGCTGGCGTCGAGGGAGATGACCCCGGTGGCGACGCGCTCGAGAATCGTCTCGATGTAGCGGCGCCGCGCGTCGACCTCGAGGTTCTTGTGCTCGAGATCCTGGCGCGATTGTTCGAGCTTTTCGCGGCTGGTCTGCAGCTCGGCCGCCATCATGTTGAACGACTCGACCAGCGAGCCGAGTTCGTCGCCCGATTCGGCTTCGAGCCGCAGATCGAGCTGCCCGGCGCCAATCGCCTTGGCGCCCTCGGCGAGCATCTGCACCGGTCGCGTGATCCGCTTGGCGAGATACAGCCCCAGCCAGGTCGCGCTCATGACGATCAGCAGGGTGACGGTGAGAAAAATGCTCAGGTAGACGCCCTGAATCGGTCCGCGCAGCACGCGCAGCCCCTGATAGCGCTCGTTGGCGGCAATCGCGCGCACCATCAGCGCGTTGATCTCCGGGCTGACGTGCTGCGAGACGACGACCGCGCCGACGACTTTCTGCTCGCTGTTGAAGATCGGCGCCGCCGCGCGAATCAGGATGCCGCCGCTGTCGAGCTCGTCGACCGTCGACTCGGCGCGGGCCAGCTGCACCGTGCGCATCGCCAGCTGATCCGCCGAGGCGCGGACGCGCTCCTGCGCGAGCGTGTGCGACTCGGCCGCCGCCAGCAGCTGGACGTCGGCGGGGCGGCCCGGCTCCTCGACGGCGCGGTACAGATCGACGAGCCCGTCGCGCATCGTCTTCGGCTCTTCTTCGATCAGCGGCGTGATCCTCGCGAGGTTGCCCTCGGACACAGCCACCGGCGACAGCTCCTGCGCGAGCCGATGGGCACGGAGTTCCATCGCATCCTGGCGCTCGCGGTAGTAGGTCTGGCTGAGTTTCTGCGCCGCGCCGAGCACGTCGTTGACCGGCTCGCTGAACCAGACGCTGGCGATGTTGGTGATGATCTGGCTGCCGCTGACGAGCACGAGCAGCGCCGGCACGATCGTCATCGCCAGCATCGCAGCGACCAGCTTGGCGCGGAACCGCGCGAACGGGAGCGCCCGCCGCTGCTCGACCCAAAGCTTGAGCAGGTTGCGGGCGAGCACGAACACCAGCGCCGCGAGCAGCGCCAGATCAACGGCGACCAGGACGTAGAGCAGCACGTCAGTCACCAGCGGCGCCGCGATCTGGCTGGTCCGCGCCGCCAGCCAGAACAGCCCGGCGAGCAGACCGAGCAGCAGCACCGCGGCGATGATCAGGACACGTGGGTTATCGAGTGGCCGCCGCTTCGGCTCGGGATCGACGGGTTCGCCGGCGCCGGTGCGGAACAACATGGCTTACCTGATCACCGTGAAATCGGCGCGACCCGAGCCGTCATCGCGTCCGAACGGCCACAACGAAAACGTCCGCCGCGGGCTGGCGTGCAGCCGGACGCGGACGTAGTAGTCGGCGTTGGGCTCGAGCGGCAGCGCCGGTTCGACGCGGATGTTGTCGAAGGTCGTCATCCACACACGCACCTGCGCCTCGTCCTGGCTGCGCTCGGACCAGATCACCCGATCGCCGTGGCTCTTCGACACCTGATAGAAGCCGGTCAACGTATCGAGCTTGACCGCCGAGGACACGGTGGCGCGCACGAGCGTGTCGTCCATGAAAAACGACGGGCGCTTCAATTCGATGGTGTAGGTGAACGTCACCGGCAAGCCGGTCTGCACGACCGCGTGCGTGTCGTCGCTGAAGACCGTCGGCGCCACGAATGACACCGACACCGCGCGATCGGCGACGACCGGCGTAACCCGAATCGGATCGTCCGCCAGGGCGAGCACGACGCCGGCGCCGGCCAGCCAGGCCCATCCGATTGCCAGCGGCCGCCGCGCGATCATTCCTTCATCCTGAGCAGTTCCTGGAGCTCGTGGGTGAACTCGTCGAGGTCACGGAAATTCCGATAGACCGACGCGAACCGCACGAACGCGACTTTGTCGAGATGTTTGAGGGACACCATGACGTAGGCGCCGATTTCCTCGGTCGAGATCTCGCGCTCGGGTTTGTCCTGCAGGGTCGCTTCGACCTTGTCGGCGATCGCCTCGAGCGCGGCGACACGAATCGGCCGCTTCTCGCACGCCTTGAGCAGGCCCTGGACGAGCTTCTGCCGCTCGAACCGCTCGCGCCGGCCGTCCTTTTTGACGACCATGTACGGGATCTCATCGATCCGCTCGTAGCTGGTGAAGCGCCGGCCGCACTCGAGACACTCACGGCGGCGGCGAATCACTTCGCCCTCCTTGCTCTCGCGTGAGTCGACGACCTTGTCGCCCAGGTGACCGCAATATGGACATTTCATGAGCGTTCCGCGTCCGTGGCTTCGGCTTTCATGTTCCTCAACCGGCCCAGCGTGAGCCCATCCTGCCACAGGTAGAACAAGCCGAGGATGGTGACGGGCACGAACGAAACGCCGTGCAGCACGATCGCCGCCGCACCGGCGGGACTGTCGGCGGCGCCGAAAAACTGGGTCAGCGCGAGCTTGTAGAAATAGTGGAATGACCCGGCCCCGCCCGGCGTCGGCACCGCGACGCCGACCGTCAGATAGCCGACGACGATAAACGACCCCACGAAGGACATCGTCAAGTCGAACGCCCGCGTCGTCAGGTAGATGCCGAGCGCGATCGAGAGCCACAGCGGAATCGACCAGGCCGCCGCCACCGCCAGCTGCGCCGGACTCCGCATCACCTTCAGGCCCTCGGCGAACATCCGCACGAAATGTTCGAGCAACGCCGCCAGTTTGGCCGGGAGAATCCGGACGATGGCCGCGGTCCAGGAGCCGAGCCGCTCCGGATGTCCGGCCAGCAGGGCGAGCATGGCGAGACCGGCCAGCGCGATGGCGCCGACCGCGGCGCCGGCCAGCTTGACCTCGCGGCCGACATCGACGCCCGACGCCAGAACCGCGACGCCGAACAGCCCCATGACCGACGTCAGGTCGAGCAGCCGTTCGATGATGATCGTCGCGAAGGTCGCGCCGGGATGCAGGCCCTCGCGGCGCGCGAGCAGATACGGCCGCAACACGTCCCCGAGCCGCGACGACACCAGAAAGGACGACGCGAATCCGATCACGGTCGTGCGAAAGGCGGGCCGGAATGCCGCGCCGCCGATCGGGTGCAGCAGCGCCTGCCAACGCCACGTGCGGAGCACGTAGGTCTGCAGCGTGACCAGCACCGCGGCCGCGACCAGCGACCAGCGCGCGCCCTTCATCGCGTCCAGGACTTCACGGAAGTTGATGCCCCTGAGGAACAGCCAGAGGAGTCCCACCGTCAAGAGCACTATGACGAGGGTGTGCCAGTTGAAGCGCGGCGCCGCCGCGGGTGGAGTCATGGGCCCGGCGGTTATCCTATAAGATTGGCGCCAAGTCGATGGGAAAACGAGAGTTACTCATCATCGCCGGGTTCATCGTCGCCGGCACCGTCGTCTATCAGCTGACGGCACCCGATCCCAAACCCGGGGAAAAAGCGTTTTCGTTTTCCGGGCTGGTGGGGGCGCTGCGGCGTGAAGTCAGGGGCAACAACGCCAATGCCACCGACCGGCGCGAGGGCACCTTCAAGATTCCTGACTCGCTCTCGGAGGTCCGGATCGCCGGCACCATCCAAAAAGTGACCGTCGTCGGCGAGAACCGGCCGGACGTCGCCTACGATCTCGCAGTCGATTCAACCGGACCCGACGAAGCGACGGCCCTCAGCTACGCGAAGCGCGCGACGCTGAGAAACGATGACCTCGGCGACATCCTCGCGCTGCGAATGGGGTTTCCGTCGGAGGCGCGACAGACCGCGACGCTGTTCCTGCGCGTGCCGTCGCGGCTGACGGTTCGCCTCGAGCAGACGGCGACCCGCAACGCCAATATTTCCGATATCAAGGCGCTGCATATCGAAGGCGGCTATGGCGACCTCACCGTCGTCAACGTGGCCGGCAGCGTCACCGGATCGACCCGAGGCGGCGATCTGGTCCTGCAGGACGTCGGCGCGACGATGATGACGCTGCGCAACACCAGCGCCAAGGTCATCCGGCCGCGCGGGACGACCAAGATCACCGCTACCGGGGGCGAGTGCACGATCGATCACGCGGCCGGGCCGATCGAGTTCGAGCAGACCAACGGCGCCGAGGTCCAGATCATCGCGCCGCAGGGGCCGGTGCGCGCCAGCGGCACCGGCGGGCAGATCACCGTGACCGACCCGCGCCAGGAGGTCGCCATCGACGTCCGCCGCGCCGAGATCGAAGTGAGTCTCGATCAACCCGTGCCCGTCTCGGCGCTCGGCACCGACGAAGTGGTGCGGCTGCTGCTCGCCGACAACGTCGCGGTGGCCCTCGATGCCGGGGCCACCGACGGCGGCAAGATCGACGCCAGCGAATTCGATCTGACGCCCGAAACTCAGGAGCAGGGAGCCAAGCTCCTCCACGCCTTCCCCAAAGGCACGACGCGCGTCGTGCTGCGAACACAGCGCGGCGAGATTGTGATCCGAAAGCGTAAGTGATAGGCTTCGCATCTTTCGCGACGCCTCTTCGATGTCGACAATCGTCCTTGAAACCAATCTCGAAGGCCTGACGCTGCAGCGCCGCGGCAAAGTCCGCGACGTCTACGATCTCGGCACGCACCTGCTGATCGTTGCGACCGATCGTATTTCCGCGTTCGACTATGTTCTCGGCTCGGGCATCCCGGACAAAGGCAAGGTGCTGACGCAGTTGTCGGCGTTCTGGTTCGACCATGTCGGCGACGTCGTGCCGCATCACGTCATCGCCGTCGACGTCGACACCTTCCCCGCCGTGACCCGGCCGCACCGAGAAATCCTCCGCGATCGCTCGATGCTGGTGAAGAAGACGAATCCGCTGCCGGTCGAGTGCGTCGCTCGGGGCTATCTGTCCGGCTCCGGGTGGAAGGACTACAAGTCGACCGGGGCGGTCTGCGGCATCTCGCTGCCGGCGGGCCTCACCGAATCGGCACGGCTGCCCGAGCCGATCTTCACGCCGGCCACCAAGGCCGAGTCCGGCCACGACGAGAACATCAGCGAGGCCGCCGCCGGCGACATTGTCGGCCACGATCTCATCAAGCGCCTGCACGAGTTGACGCTCACGCTCTACGCGCGCGGCGTCGACCACGCCGAAAGCTGCGGGATCATCATTGCCGACACCAAATTCGAGTTCGGCCTGCAGGGCGATCAGCTCATCCTGATCGACGAAGTGCTGACGCCGGATTCGTCGCGCTTCTGGCCGCAGGATCAGTATGGCGCCGGCCGCGCCCAGCCGAGCTTCGACAAGCAGTTCGTGCGCGACTACCTCGAAGAGATCAAGTGGAACAAACAGCCGCCCGTGCCGTCGCTGCCCGATGACGTCGTCGCACGCACCCGTGACAAATACCTCGAAGCGTATCGCCGCCTGACCGGCCGCGACCTTCGCGTCTGAGAGCGCCCGAGTTGCCGATGCTACGCGACGACCTCGCCATGCTGGTCCAGCAGATGATCGACCGCGGCATCCTCTTCGAGGACGCGCAACGCGAGTTCGAGCGCACCTTCATCCAGCGCGCCCTCAACAAGACCAATTTCAACGTCTGCAAAGCGGCCAAGATGACCGGGCTGCACCGGAATACGCTGTCGCGGAAGATGACGGCGTACAAGATCAAGAAATCGGCCTGATACACCGTCTTCGGTCTTGGGTCTTCGGTCTTGGGTCTTCGGTCTTGGGTCTTGGGGTTGCGCCATGCGCCTCGGGTTGCGCGATCCCCTGGGCTCCTGCCCTCAGGAGTTTGGATCGGGTGACAGCGATTCGATCAGGCTATTCAACTGGGCCTGCAGCGATTCGTATCGCTCGATCAGCGGCGTTGCAACCCCAGCAGAGATGAAGTCCAAGCGGACGCAGAGGCCGATAAGGTAGCGCACCTCCCTGGCCGACCCAAATGCGATTTCGACGAACCGCAGGAAGTCCGGCGTCGAGCGCCGAGCGGACCCCTCCGCGAGGTTCGTCGGCACGGAGACGGCCGCCCTTCGCAGCTGGATCTGGAGTCCGAACCGCTCTTCGGCTGGCAGACTCTTGGTAGCGCCGTAGACCAGCGGCACCAAGTCGTCTCCGTCAATGAACACTCTGAGCTTTCTGTAGTCTCTGGCCATGCCTGGCGGTACATCAACGGCCGTGCCGCACGAATAGCGCGATTTTCCCGGCGCTTTACGAAAGCGCGTTGCAAATTCTGCGATCTTTCACTTGAGCAAAGATTGAAGAATCTGCGTACCCCGAACCGCCCGACCCAAGACCCAAGACCCAAGACCAAGGCCCCAGCTATTGACCCCGACCCCCGGCCCCGCTATATTTAGCAGTCGGCCGCACCGAGTGCTAACAGACTGTAACGTCGACTGCTAGCCCGGCCGCGGCATATTTCAGTTTTCAATCGCTCCGGTCCGCCCCGGTTTCGCGGGGACCAGGCCACGGGGCCGCGTGGAAAGGACAGTCATGAAAGTCAGACCACTGCACGACCGCATCATCGTTGAACGCATCGAGGAAGACGAACAGCGCGTCGGCGGGATCATCATCCCCGACACCGCCAAGGAAAAGCCGCAACAGGGCAAGGTCATCGCCGTCGGCAAGGGCCGCATCGAGAAGGACGGCAAGGTCACGCCGCTCGACGTCAAGGCCGGCGACACGGTGCTCTTCGGCAAGTACGCGGGTCAGGAAATCAAGATCGACGGCAACGAGTACCTGATCGTGCGCGAAGAAGAAGTCCTCGGCGTCATCGAAAAGTAACTTCCTCAACGGAGATTCAGCAATGGCAAAGCAAATTGTTTACGGAGAGGACTCGCGACAGGCGATCCTCCGCGGCGTGAATGCGCTGGCCGACGCGGTCAAGGTCACGCTCGGCCCCAAGGGCCGCAACGTCGTCATCGACAAGAAGTTCGGCTCCCCCACCATCACCAAGGACGGCGTGACGGTGGCGAAGGAAATCGACCTCAAGAACGCGGTCGAGAACATGGGCGCGCAGATGGTGCGCGAAGTCGCCAGCAAGACCTCGGACACGGCCGGCGACGGCACGACGACGGCGACGGTGCTGGCGCAGGCGATCTACCGCGAGGGCCTGAAGATGGTCACCGCCGGCGCCAACCCGATGGAGCTCAAGCGCGGCATCGAAAAGGCCGTCGAGGGCATCATCGCCGAGCTGAAGAAGCTCTCGAAGCCGGTCAGCGGCAACATGATCGGCCAGGTCGGCACCATCTCGGCCAACAGCGACGACACGATCGGCAAGATCATCGCTGAGGCCATGGAGAAGGTCGGCAAGGACGGCGTGATCACGGTCGAGGAAGCGCGCTCGATGGAGACGTCGCTCGACGTCGTCGAGGGCATGCAGTTCGACCGCGGTTATCTCTCGCCCTACTTCGTCACCGATCCGGAGCGGATGGAAGCGGTGCTCGAGAACCCGGTCATCCTGATCCACGAGAAGAAGATCAGCTCGATGAAGGACCTGCTGCCGCTGCTCGAACAGGTCGCGCGCGGCGGCCGTCCGCTGGTGATCATCGCGGAAGACGTCGACGGCGAAGCGCTGGCGACCCTCGTGGTCAACAAGCTGCGCGGCACGCTGCAGGTCGCGGCGGTCAAGGCGCCGGGCTTCGGCGATCGCCGCAAGGCGATGCTCGAAGACATCGCGACGCTCAGCGGCGGCCGCGCGATCACCGAGGATCTCGGGATCAAGCTCGAGAACATCAAGATCGAGGATCTCGGCAAGGCCAAGAAGATCACGATCGACAAGGACAACACGACGATCGTCGAGGGCGCCGGCGCGCAGTCGGCGATTGAAGGCCGCGTCAAGCAGATCCGCGCGCAGGTCGAGGACACCACCTCGGACTACGACCGCGAGAAGCTGCAGGAGCGGCTGGCGAAGCTCGTCGGCGGCGTCGCCGTCATCAAGGTCGGTGCGGCCACCGATACCGAGATGAAGGAAAAGAAGGCGCGCGTCGAAGACGCGATGCACGCGACCAAGGCGGCCGTGGAAGAGGGCATCGTCCCCGGCGGTGGCGTCGCGCTGCTCCGCTGCGTCAAGGTGATCGACGGTCTGAAGCTCGAAGGCGATCAGAAGGTCGGCGCGGAAATCGTGCGCCGCGCCATCGAAGCGCCGCTGCGCTGGATCGCCCAGAACGCGGGCGTCGAAGGCTCGATCGTGGTCCAGAAGGTGAAGGAATCGAAGGACGCCAGCTACGGCTACAACGCGTCGACCGACACCTACGAGGACCTCGTCAAGGCCGGCGTCATCGACCCGACCAAGGTCGTCCGTTCGGCGCTGCAGAACGCGTCGTCGATCGCGTCGCTCCTGCTCACCACCGAAGCCATGGTTTCGGAAATCCCCGAGGAGAAGAAAGACGCTCCGCAGGGTGGTGGCCCGGGCGGCATGGGGGGCATGTACTAAGACACAACTTCGAACTTGGAACTCTGAACTCAGAACTTGGGTTCCGGGTTCTCGGCGAGATGAGAACGGCCCGGCTGGTGCAAACCAGCCGGGCCGTTTCTTTTTGTTACCGCGCGACCACGTACGCAGACGTGATGCGCTTGACGGACGTCGTCCCGGCCTGACGCATGACGAGCTCGAGTTCCCGCCGCAGCAGTCCGAGCACGGTCTCGACACCTTCCTGACCGAATGCCCCGAGACCCCAGATGTAGGGCCGGCCGATGCCGACCGCCGTCGCGCCCAGCGCCAGCGCCTTGAAGATGTCGGTGCCGCGGCGGACGCCGCCGTCGAGCACAATCGGTACGCGACCTCGCACGCCCGCCGCGACCTCGGGCAGACACTCGATGGTTGCGCGCTGGCTGTTCTCGGCGCGGCCGCCATGATTGGACACGAAAAGCCCGTTGACGCCATGCTCGACCGCGAGCTCGGCATCCTCGCGGGTGACGATGCCCTTGATGATCACTTTCATCGAGGTCGCGTCCTTGAGGCGCTTCACGAACTCCCACGTCGGCGTGCCGGCCTCCGGGATCGGCGTCGCCGGCGCGAACTCGGCAATCATCGGCTTGCGCCGGTTGTCCGCGTTCCCGACCAGGCCGCTCAGGCCGGGCGCCGGCTTTCCGCCCTTGTGGCACGCCGAGCAATCGCGCGAATCCGCCTGCTCGGCGCGGAGCATCGTCTCGCGGTTGCTGCCGCCGAGTAGATCGACGGTGAACACGATCGCCGGGCAGCCCGCCTGTTCAGCGCGCTTGATGATCTGTCGCGTCTGGTTCCAGTCCGTCTGATGGTAGAGCTGGTACCAGACCGGCCCGCCCCGCGCGGCGCTTACATCCTCGACCGAGCTCGTGGTGACAGTCGAGAGCACCTGCAGATGTCCCTTGGCCTTGGCCGCGCGCGCCACGGCAATTTCGCCCTCACGATGGAAGGCTTTCTGGCTGCCGACGGGACAGAGCACGATTGGCGTGTCCCAGTTCACATCCAGCATCCTGATCGACGGATCGATCCTGCTGACATCCACCAGCCGTCGCACGCGGAGCCCGTAACGATTGAAGCCGTCGCGATTCGCGCGAATCGTGCCGTCGTCGTCGCTGCCGGTCATCAGATAGCCCCAGTGCGCGACGGGAATGTTTTTCCGTGCGACCAGTTCGAAATCGAAGACGTTAAGCGCTTCGCTGGGCGATGCGATGAGCGCCGCGTCCTGCGCTGCCTGGTCGATGAGCGCCAGGGCGGCGGAATTTTCGCGCCGCGAGCCACCCAGCCATCGCGTGAGCGTCGTCCGCTCGACGCCGGCGGCCACAAGCAGTGGGCTGGCGGCGACGAAAGCCAAAAAGGCGCGCCGGGACGATGCGTCGACTGGTTCAGGCATGGGTTTCTTTCAGGTTCATTTTCTTGAGAAGGGCAATGAACCGCGGCTGATCCCTCAACGCTCGGAACAGAAACGATCCCTTGATGCTCGAGATCGCGCCGGCGCGCTGGGCGTAGGCCTGCTCGAGATAGTCGAGCGCGCGGTCGTAATTGCCGAGACCGGTGTGGATATAGGCAAAGTGATACGGCGAGACATACCCGTCCGCCGGGATCGCTTCGAGGCGCGCCAGGATGGTCCGCGCATCATCGACGCGGCCGGCCATGGCGTACGCCTGGGCGAGTTGCGACGCCCACGCCGTGCTGCCGCTCGAGAGGCGCACGGCGGTCTCGAGTTCCGCCAGTCCTTCGGCGCGCTGGCCGGCCAGGAACAGCGCCCACCCGTAGGTCGCGTGGCCGCGATCGTAGTGCGGATCGAACTCCACGGAACTTCTCGCCGCGTCGATGGCCTCGGCGTAGCGGCCGGCGCGGATCAACGTCGTCGCGGTATCCGAACGGTGCGCGAGGGGATCGAGCTCCTGGGCGCGCCGTCCCATCGCAATCGCCTCGTCGTACCGTTCCAGCGCCGCGCACATCCGTCCGTACAGATCGTAGGCGTCAGCGCTGCTCGGACCGAGCTCAAGCGCACGCTTGAACTGCACCTCGGCGCCGACCCAATCGAACTCGCCCACGATCATGAGTTGGCCCAGCATGCAGTGCGCTTCGGCCAATCCCTCGTCGAGCACCAGGGCGCGCTCCGCCGCCTGCCGGCCACGTTGGTAGCTGATCTCCGGCTTCTCGACCCCGGTCACGAGCAACTCCGAGTACGCGAACGCAATCCCCGCATAGGCCAGCGCGTATTGCGGGTCGCGCTCAATCGCGCGCTGAAAATAGTCGATGCTCTTCCACATCCCCTCGGTGGTGTAGCGGACGAGGCAGTGACGGCCCTGCAGGTACAACTGATACGCCTCGAGGTTGGCGGTCGGTTCGCGGCAGATCCGCCCGCGATCCTCCGGCGAGAGCGCGGCATCGAGCGCGGCCGCAATCTGCAGCGCGACGTCGGTCTGAATCGCGAAGATGTCGGTGAGCTGCCGATCGTAGGTCTCGCCCCAGAGATGCCGATCGGTACCCGGATCCACCAGCTGAGCGACGATGCGAACACGGTCGCCGGAGCGGCGGACGCTGCCATCGAGGAGGACGGAAGCATTCAAGCGCGCGGCGATGTCCCGCAGGTCGTGGTCGCGCTTCTTGAACGGCATGACCGAGGCTCGCGAAATGACCTTCAATCCCGGAATCTTCGCGAGTTGCGCGATGACGTCTTCCGTCATGCCGTCGGCAAAGTATTCGTTGTCGGGATCGGCGCTGAGATTCAGGAACGGCAACACCGCGACGAGGCGATCCACGGACGACACGCCCGCTCCCGGCGCGGTCAACGCCTCGGCAAACGCACCAGCTGACGCGAAACGATCGGCGGGCATGCGCGCCAGCGCTTTGCGGATGGCGCTATCGACCGCGGGCGGCACATCGGCGCGAATCCCGCGAACTGACGGCACCGCGTCCGACAGCCGCTGACTGAGGACGGCCACGGCTGATGTTCCCCCAAACGCCAGCTGACCGGCGAGCATTTCGAAGGTGACGCAGGCGAGGCTGTAGATGTCGCTGCGTCCGTCCAATCCCGCTTCGCCGAGGCTCTGCTCCGGACTCATGTACGCGGGCGTCCCGACGACGAACCCGGTCTGCGTCAGGGTTTCGGCGCGCGTCGTTCCTGAATCACGCGCGATGCCGAAATCCATGAGCATCGCCTCGCCCTCGTGCAGCAGGATGTTCTGCGGCTTGACGTCCCGGTGCACCAGGCCGAGGCGGTGCGCATGATC
Source organism: Vicinamibacterales bacterium (assembly GCA_036274055.1). Lineage (GTDB taxonomy): Bacteria > Acidobacteriota > Vicinamibacteria > Vicinamibacterales > SCN-69-37 > DASUGM01. The sequence continues at coordinate 13,915 of DASUGM010000307.1, forward strand.
CAGCGCGGACGCGACCTGCTCGGTTATCCGCAGGGCCTCATCGACCGGCAGCCGCTTTCTGATGTCCAGCGCCTGCCGAAGCGACTGGCCACGGACGTATGGCATCACGAAGTACAGCAGCTCGTCGGCCTGACCGGAATCGTAGAGCGAGAGGATGTGCGGATGATTGAGCCTGGCGACGGTCTCGATTTCGTGGAGAAATCGTCCCGGGCCGACCGCGGATGCGACTTCGGGGACGAAGACTTTGATCGCCACCTGACGGCGGTGTCTCACGTCCTGCGCCAGGTACACCGTGGCCATGCCGCCGCGCCCGACCTCGCGCTCAACGACATACCGGCCCGCCAGCGCGTGATTCAGCCGTTCAACCGTGCCCACCGTCTCCTCGCCCGCTTCACAACCACCATCGCGCGTAAGTCTAACGGGAAACGAGGCGACGGCCGGATGGCGCCGGCCCGTATAATCACGGCATCCATGATGACTCGTGCGTTGGCGGCTCTAGCGCTCGTCGCGGCGTCGCTCGGCGTCGTCCAGACCGATCCCGCCTTCAAAGTCGTCGGCCGGATTCCCGATCGCACCGAGGGACAGCAATTCCGCACCTTCGACACCGATCGCACGACCAACCGCGTCTACATGGGATCAGATCGCGGGCTCTACTGGCTGGATCTCGCCGAGCCCGATCGAGTCAAGGGGCCGATGTTCGAGAAGGACATCGTGAAGATCGAGATCGCCCAGGATCTCGGACGGCTGTTCTACTTCACGAAGGACGAAGTTGGATACGTGGACATCCGGAGGCCTGCCGACCCTGTCCGCATGCGCTCCCGGATCGAAGCGCGCGCGATGGCGTACGAGCCAACGCGGCACGAGGTCTACGTCGCGACCCGCGACGCCTATCTGACCGTCTTCGACGCCAGGTCGGGTGAATTCGGCATCCGCCTCCCCATACCGGGCGGGTTTGGCACCAGGCTCGAAGGCGCGCCGGGCCGCGTTTACGTGCAGGTGCAGACCGAGCAGGGCCTGTACGTGATCGACGCCGCGACTCACAAGATCGCGCCGTGGCCGGTGAAAGGCGTCGTCACCCCGGCACATATGGACGCGGATCCTGAAGGCCAGTACCTGTTCGTCTCGTGGGATCGGTACCTGGCCGCGGTGAACGTGCAGACGGCAACGATGATCGAGCGCGTGGTGGCGCCGGACAACACGTCCATCGCTTACGATCCCGGCAGCCGGCTGCTGATCGCCTCCTGGAATGACGAGCCGCCGCCGGTGAAGATCACCGCGTATCGCGTCGAGCCGAAGGGGCTGACGATCGTCTCGAAACTCGAGAATCCGAATATCGGATTGACCGGCGTGGAGCCCACCCATCGCGGGTTTCTCCAGCGCGGCAATACCAAC
>DASUGM010000308.1:0-5236 GCA_036274055.1 Vicinamibacterales bacterium
GGTCCGGGAGATCTGAGTGAGGCCTTCGCCCGATCGCGCGATCGCGCGATGCTCTGCCATGGCCCGATCACCCGATCGCCCATCGCCGATGGGCGGAGCCCCGCGGTACAATGCCCGCCCGTGCCCATCGTCGATTTTCACAACCACTATTACCCGCCCGAATATCTCGACGCGCTCGCGCCGTCGGGCAGTTCGCTCCACATCACCATCGACGCCGACGGCAATCCGGTCGTGCACTATCCCGGCGACTACAACGTCATGGTGCGCGGGCATCGCGACATCGCCTACCGCAAGACCGTGCTCGACGAGCAGGGCGTCGACACGCAGGTCATCTCGCTGACGACGCCGGGGACGCATGTCGATCCGCCGAAGATCGCGGCGAGGCTCGCGGCGATCACCAACGATGCCTTCGCGAGGGTGCGCGCCGACTACGGCACGCGCTTCATCCCGCTGGCGACGCTGCCGCTGAACGATCCGGCGGCATCAGTCGGGGAATTCCGCCGAGCCACGGAGCAACTTGGCATGCCGGGCGCGATGCTGTTCAGCAACGTCAACGGCACCGGCCTCGACGACCAGCAGTTCTGGCCGCTCTATGAAGCCGCCAACGATCGCGGCGCGGTGATGATGATTCATCCGACCTACCCGGTCGGCGTCGAAGCGATGCGCGAGTACTGGCTGATGCCGCTCAACGGGTTTCTGTTCGACACCACGCTCGCCGCCTCGAAGCTGGTCTTCAGCGGCGTGGCCAAGCGGTATCCGCGCATCAAGTGGGTGCTCGGCCACCTCGGCGGCACGATCCCCTATCTCGCCGAACGGCTCGATCGCGGCTGGCGCGCGTTTCCGGATTGCCGCGTCCACATCGACGAGCCGCCGACCGCGTATCTCAAACGGCATTTCTGGTACGACACGGTCAACTTCGCGCAGGGTCCGCTGAAGCTGGCGATCGAATTCGCCGGCGCCGATCGGATCCTGGCCGGCTCGGATTACCCGCACAAGATCGGCAGCATTCCGCTCATGCTGGAAGCCCTGCGGGCGTTGCCGATCAGCGATCAGGACAAAACCGGGATCCTCGGGGGCAACGCGGCAGCGCTTCTCGGATAGGCCCGAGGCATTAGGCCCTAGGCCTGATCGTGGGCTTATTTCTTCCCCGCCAACCACACCGCTATCGCGCGGACCTGTTCCGGCGTGAGTTCGTCTGCGAACCCCGGCATCTGCGCGTCGGCCTGGACGTCGAACGGATTCATGATCCGCCGCTCGATGATGCCGGCGTCGATCTTGCCGCCGACTTTCGACAGATCCGGTCCTTCAGTCCCGCCGACGCCGTCGATCTTGTGGCAGGTGATGCAGTGTTTGTTGAACGTCAGCACGATGGTGCGCGCGCCTGCGTCGAGCGGCGGCGGCGCCGACGATCGCATCCGCGCCAGCGCCGCGATGATCGCGGCCGTCTCGGCCTCGTCGGTCGTCGGCGCTTCGCGGACACCCGGGGCAATCACTTCGGGATCCTTGACGTGCGACGTGATCCACGATGCCGATTGCGCGATCCGGCCGGCGACGATCGGCGCTGCCAGTCGATCCGGCGCGTGACACTTGACGCAGCGATCGCTCGATGCAATCAGCAACGCACCCGCCTGCTCGCGGATGCTCCACGCGCTGCCGGTTTGCGCCGGTTTATCGCGCGCCCCCAGGACCGTCAGCGTCACCACCGCCGCCAGCCCCATCGTAAACAGGCTCAACACGCCGCGCCGCATCTGCGGCTCGCGCGAACGGCCGCGATCGAGCCACGGCAGCAGGAACAGCCAGCCGAACACCAGCCCCGGAATCACCAGCGCGCCAACGACCTCGAACCGACCCGGGAAGTACTTGAGCAGTTGGAAGAGACCGAGGAAATACCACTCGGGCCGCGGAATGTAGTCGCTTGCGGTCGGATCGGCCGGCGGCTCGAGCGCCGGCGCGCCCTTCCACGCCAGCACCGTCAGCAGCGCGCCAACCGCGAACGCCATCGTCAGATCGCGCGCCGCCTGATAAGGAAAGAACGGACGCGACGCGCCGGTGACGTACGGACGCACCGGACCGGAGATCCCGTGCCTCCGCATCAAGTAGAGATGCGCGATCGTGAGGGAGATCAGCGCCGCCGGCAGGACCAGCGTGTGCGCGGCGTACCAACGCGTCAACGTCAGCGCGCCGATGTCCGGGCCGCCGCGCAGGACCGCGCCCATCATCTCGCCGGCGACCGGCGTCAGCCGCGAGATGTTGATGGTGACGACCGTTGCCCAGTAGGCGCGTTGATCCCACGGCAGCAGATAGCCGGTCAGGCCGAACGCGAGGATCACCTGCAACAGCAGCAGGCCGATGATCCAGTTGACCTCGCGCGGCTTGCGGTAACTGCCGAAGAACACCACGCGGACCAGGTGCACAATCGCGGCGACGACGACGACGCTGGCGCCCCAGTGATGGAGGCCGCGCAGCAGACTGCCGCCGCGGGCGCTGGTGGTGATGTAGCGAACGCTGTCCCATGCGTGATCCGGCGTCGGCGCGTAATAGAGCGCCAGCGCGATCCCGGTGACGAATTGCACGGTCAGCCCGAACAGCAGGACGCTGCCGAGCGTGAACCACCAGCCGGTACCGGCCGGCAGCGGCTCGTCGAGCAGGTGCTTGCGGATTTTTCTGAAACCGGTACGGTCGTCGAGCCAGTTCAGCGGGCCCTTGCCAATGCTCACAGTTCGACCTCGATCTCCGAGGTCTGAGGATTGAGGCGCACGTTGACAGAATCGAGCCCGCGCGGCGGCGGACCAGCGACGACTTTGCCGTCACGATCGTAGGTACCGCCATGGCACGGACAGAGGAACTGCTTGCGCGGCGCATCCCAGCGGACGCGGCAACCGAGGTGCGAACACGTGGCGGAGAGCGCCCTGTAGCCGTCGCCCTGCCGATCGATGAAGACGACGGTTTCGGATCGCGTCTCGTACCAGCCGTCCGACTGGCGTTCGGCGAGGACGGCGGTCGTCGGCTGGTCCGCGCTGAGATCGAAGACTGACGCGGCGCGCCGCCAGCGGCGCGTGGCGTCCTTCGCCCGCGGCGCTGCCACCAGGCCGACCAGACCGGCGAAAGCGGCGCCAATCACGCCCATGCCGGCGGTGACGAAGGTGGTCAGGACGGAGCGGCGATCGTTCGAAACGGGCATGCGGGGATTTTATCCTTGGCGGTTCCGGGTTCCGAACCGTTCCGGGTTCCGGGTTCGTTCCAGGTTCCCCGCCATAGGCACATAACCTCAAACGAAAACCGAAAGTTCCGACCGAACCCGGAACCCGGAACGAACCCGGAACCTGGAACCGTGCGGAACCCGGAACCCAGTGTCATACTGGTAGGATGTCTCGACCCGGTACTACCCCTCAGGAGATCGCCAACCCGCTTCGGCGCAACATCGCCATCGTCGCCCACGTCGATCACGGTAAGACGACGCTGGTCGATGCGTTGCTTCACCAGAGCGGCATCTTCCGCAGCAACGAACGGGTCGCCGAACGGGTGATGGACTCGAATGAGCTGGAGCGGGAACGCGGCATCACGATTCTCGCGAAGAACACCGCCGTCCACTATCACGACCACCTGATCAACATCGTCGACACGCCCGGCCACGCCGACTTCGGCGGCGAGGTCGAGCGGACGCTGTCGATGGTCGACGGGGTGATGCTGCTCGTCGACGCGTCGGAAGGGCCGCTGCCGCAGACCCGCTTCGTGCTGCGCAAGGCGCTCGAGCGCCGGCTGGCGCCGATCGTCGTCATCAACAAGATCGACCGGGCCGACGCGCGCGTCCAGGCGGTCTTGAACGAGGTGTACGACCTGTTCATCGATCTCGATGCGACCGAAGATCAGCTCGACTTTCCGATCCTGTACACGAACGCCCGGCAGGGCACGGCGACGACCGACTTGAACGTTGCGGGCGACACGCTCCGTCCGCTGTTCGACGCCGTGATTGCGCACTGCCCGGCGCCGCGCGGCTCGATGTCGGCGCCACTGCAGGCGCTGGTCGCCAATCTCGACTCGAGCGACTACCTCGGCCGCATCGCCATCGGCCGGATCTTCCACGGCCGCGTCAAGGTCGGCGATCCGATCGCGGTGTGCAAGCTCGACGGCAGCATCCAGCGGACGACGGTGACCAAGCTGTACATGTTCGACGGGTTGAAGCGCATCGACGTCAACGAGGCCGCGGCTGGCGACATCATCTGCCTCGCCGGCATCGACAACATCATGATCGCCGAGACCATTGCCGACGCCGAAAACCCGGTCGCGCTGCAGACGATCGCGGTCGACGAGCCGACGGTGTCGATGATCTTCGGCGTCAACACCTCGCCGTTCGCCGGTCGCGACGGCAAGTTCGTCACCTCGCGGCAAATCAAGGACCGGCTCGATCGCGAGCTGATTGGCAACGTCTCGATCCGCGTCGAGCCGACCGAAACGCCCGAGCAGATGAAGGTGGTCGGCCGCGGCGAACTGCAGCTGTCGATCCTGATCGAGATGATGCGGCGCGAGGGTTATGAGCTGCAGGTCTCGCGCCCCGAGGTCGTCGTCAAGGAGATCAACGGCCAGAAGAGCGAGCCGGTCGAGGACCTGATCATCGACGTCGCCGAGGAATACCAGGGCATGGTGATTGCCGAGACCGGCATCCGGCGCGGCCAGATGACGCGGATGATCAATCACGGCAGCGGCCGCGTCCGCCTCGAGTTCAGGATTCCATCGCGCGGCCTGATCGGATTCCGATCGAAGTTCCTGACCGAAACCCGCGGCACCGGGATCATGAACCATCTGTTCGCCGGCTGGGAGCCGTGGCACGGCCCGATTCCGTCGCGTCCGACCGGCGCCCTGGTCGCCGACCGTTCGGGTCCGGCCACCGCCTACGCGATCGCCAACCTGCAGGAGCGCGGCGAGATGTTCGTCGATCCGGCGACGGCGGTCTACGAGGGCATGATCGTCGGCGAAAACTCGCGCAACGACGACATGGACGTCAATATCTGCCGCGAAAAGAAGCAGACCAACATGCGCGCCTCGAGCGCCGACGAAGCGATCCGCCTGATCCCGCCGCGCAAGATGAGCCTCGAGCAGGCCGTCGAGTTCGTCAACGACGACGAACTGGTCGAGGTGACGCCGAAGTTCCTGCGCCTGCGGAAGCGCGTGCTTGCCGCCAACATGCGGCCGAGGAAGATCGAGTAGGGGGTCAAACACGGGTCAGACCCCTCGGGGT
>DASUGM010000309.1:0-6718 GCA_036274055.1 Vicinamibacterales bacterium
CGAACGGATGCGACCGACGGACGACGACGGCGTCACCGAGTACGTGATCGTGTCCGTGTGGCGGTCGCGCGAGGAGCTGGAACGCTACAAGGCAGTAACCGACGGACCGACCATTGCCCCGGAGCTGGCCCATACGGTCGACAGGGGCTCGGTCGAGGAATACGACCTGCTCGCGAGCGACGAGTACGAGCTTTGACGCGACTCGTGCCGGGAAGAGGTGGAGGCGACGACCGGATTCGAACCGGTGAATAACGGTTTTGCAGACCGCTGCGTTACCACTTCGCCACGTCGCCTTGGGGTCGCGACAGCGTAGCGCGACAACCGCGGTTTGGCTGGCCCTCGAGGATTCGAACCTCGGTTCACGGATCCAAAGTCCGGCGTCCTACCACTAGACGAAGGGGCACCCGGGAGCCGCATCAGTCTACGAGGTGGGACCGAGAGGGAGTGGAGCGGAAGACGGGACTCGAACCCGCGACCCTCACCTTGGCAAGGTGATGCTCTACCAACTGAGCCACTTCCGCCCGATCCGCCGACCCACCCGACCCGCGGGTTAGATGGTGCCGAGAGCCAGATTCGAACTGGCGACACCGTGATTTTCAGTCACGTGCTCTACCAACTGAGCTACCTCGGCACTGGAAGGCGCTTGGCAGAGCGAAACAGCACGTGATCATATCACGCAGGGCGGGAGACGAGGCAACGCCAGAACCCAAGAACGGAACGCCCGAACGTTCCGAACCCCCGAACAAAAGAACGCCCAGCGAAACCGCCCGAGTGTGAGACTCTGTCCGCGATGAGAGCCGTCCCGATCGTAATCGCGTCGTTGGCGCTTGCGGCGGTACAGGCGCCGCGGTTCGATCCCGTTCAGCCCGACGTGCTCAACGCCGCCGCGAGCTTCGTCAATGCCTGGGCCGATTTCGATCTCGACGGCGATCCGGATCTGTTCGTCGGACTCAACGGCGAGCCGAATCGGCTGTATCGCAACGACAACGGCACGTTCGTTGACGTCGCGGCGGCCCAGGGGGGCGCCGATGCGCGCGCGACTCGCGCGGCGGCGTGGGGCGATTTCGACGCCGACGGCGATCCCGATTTGCTCGTCGGCTTCGCGCCCGGGACAGCGTCGGTCATCAAACTTCTGCGCAACGATCGCGGCAAGTTCGTCGATGTCACCGACGACGTCCGCCTGCCGGTGCCGGGCGGCGCGGTGAGACAGCCGGTGTGGATCGATTTTGACGGCGACGGCGATCTCGATCTCTTCATCGCGTTTCGCGACCGGCCGAACGCGATGTTCGAAAACGACGGCGGACGTTTCGGCGACGTCGCCTCCGTCATTGGCCTCGCCGACGCGCGTAAGACCGTCGGCGCCGTGTGGTTCGACGCTGACGTCGACGGCGATCTCGATCTGCTCGTCGCCAACATGGACGGCGATGCCAACGGCTTCTACCGAAACGACGCCGGCAAATTCACCGACGTCGCCGAAGCCGCGGGGCTCGCCTGGGGCGGCCGCATCCCGAAGGATGCCGCCAACGGCACCGTCCGTCCGTGCGTGACCGACGTCAACGGCGACGGCCACCTTGACGTCTTCATGGCCAACTACGGCAAGACCGGCTTGTTTCTCGGCCACGGCGACGGCAGATTCGAGGACGCGTCAACGGCGTGGAACGCGGCCATCGACGGCCGCTTCGATACCTGCGCCTTCGACGATTTCGACAACGACGGACGAGTCGACGTCTACATCAACGGCACGGTCACCGGCGGCACGAGCTATCCGGATTTCCTGCTGCGCAACACCGGCGCGACGTTCGAAGACGTCACGCCCGCGGAGATCAAGGCGGTGGCGTCCGATCACGGCGCCGCCTGGGCCGACGCCGATCGCGACGGCGACGCCGACCTCGCGCTGACCGGCATTGGGACAACGCCGATGCCGCTGCTGTTCCGAAACCTGCTGCCAGCTGACAGCGCCAAACGCGCCGTCTTCGTCCGCGTCGTCGACGGCAAGAACCATGCGACCCGCGCCGGCGCCGTCGTCCAGGTCTTTGGCGCGGCGCCGAAAGGTCAGCCGTCGTCGGCGCGGCCGCTGCTCGCGACGCGCGTCGTTGATTCGGGATCCGGTTACAACGCGCAGAGCGATCTGCCCGTGCACATCGGCTTGCCGCGCGAGGAGCCGATCTGCGTGGCGGTGTCGTTTCCGGCCGGCGGGAAGAAGCTGGTCACCGCGTGCCGGGCGCTGACGCCGCAGCAGTGGATGAATAAGACGATGGTTGTCACGCTGAGATGACCGAAAGGCACGCACCCAAAGAGAACACCATGAAGCCATGAAGCGCATGTCCCGAGGGCAAGCGCTTGTCGCTCCGCTCTCGGCGCGCGTTACTTGATCTTTTCGCTGACCGTGACCTGAAAGCGCCGGAACGAACCGTAGGTGACGCGGCCTTCGACGCGGTCTTCGTTGGGCTTCGCAGGCCACCAGTAACGTTCCGTCATCTCGACCGGCACGAGGAGCTTCAATTGTGCGTCCTCGCGATACTGGACGGTGAATGTCGTTGACACCGGCGCACCAAGGGCCTCGGCGGAGAGCGTCGCCTGCAGAATTGTGCCCTTCGCCGGTTCGACCACGAAGGAGCCGTAGGCCGGAAGATCGCCGCGCTTGCCGTTCTGGGAATAGCTCAGATACGTCGGCGAGCGTTCCTCTTTGAAGTTCAGCGTCGCGCCGTCGAGCGTGAACGTGAAATTGCCGACGTAATGCGGATCGAGCAGCGTGATCGGCAACAGTGGCGACACGCCGTTGCGTGTCGGGCCGAGGTTGTAGCGCCCGCTTTCTTTGGCGATCGCTTCGGCTTGCTCGACCGCGTTCTTCTGGCCCTCGAGAAACAGCTTGCGCAGCCGGTCGTCGCGGTTCCGTACCGGCTTGCCGTCGACGCTGAGGACGTCGCGATACGGACGCTGCATCCACTGGTCGCCGATCTTGACGAACATCAGGTCGGACACGAGCGTGCGTGTCTTCCTGACCGTGCCGTTCGGCCGGATCAACCGCTGGACCTGCTGTTCTTCGCAGACGATCGCCGAAAACTCCTTTCGATAGTTTTCGACGTACTTGCTGGCCTCGGTGACCACTGCCTGTACTTGAATGTCCGGGGGAGATTGCGCCCCGCCGAGAACCGCCGTGGCAACGGTCAGAGCGGCCACGACCGCCAGGCGGAGCATGTCCGGTTGGACGGGGGAGGCCCGCATCTGGTTCTATGAAACAAAAACGGGGCTGCGAGCCGCTCGCGACGACCCGCAACCCCGGAACCCCGAACGAAAGAACCTACTCGGTCACTTCCCCCGACGGCAGTCCCATTTCCTTGCGCAGTTTCTGTTCGATGCCGGCGGCCATTTCCTTGTTCTGCTTCAGGAACGCCTTGGCGTTTTCACGGCCCTGCCCGAGCCGCTCACCGCCGTAGGAGAACCACGTGCCGCTCTTCTCGATGATGTTGCGCTCGACTGCCTGGTCGAGCAGGTCGCCCTCTTTCGAGATGCCCTCGCCGTACATCACGTCGAACTCGGCCTCGCGGAACGGCGGCGCGACCTTGTTCTTGACGATCTTCACGCGGGTGCGGCCGCCGACCATCGTTTCACCGTCCTTGATCGCGCCGATGCGGCGGATGTCGACGCGGACCGACGAGTAGAACTTCAGCGCCCGGCCGCCGGTGGTGGTTTCCGGGTTGCCGAACATCACGCCGATCTTCTCGCGCAACTGGTTGATGAAGATCAGGCACGTCTTCGACTTCGAGACGACGCCGGTCAGCTTGCGCAGCGCCTGCGACATCAGCCGCGCCTGCAGGCCCATCTGCGCGTCACCCATCTCGCCCTCGATTTCGGCCTTGGGCACCAGGGCCGCGACCGAGTCGACGACGACGACGTCAACGCCGTTGGAGCGGATCAGGACCTCGGTGATCTCGAGCGCCTGCTCGCCGTTGTCCGGCTGCGAGACGAGGATGTTGTCGAGATCGACGCCCAGCTTCTGCGCGTAGGTCGCGTCGAGCGCGTGTTCGGCGTCGATGAACGCGGCGACGCCGCCGAGCTTCTGCGCCTGCGCGATGACCTGGAGTGCCAGCGTCGTCTTGCCCGACGACTCCGGCCCGAAGATTTCGATGACGCGGCCGCGCGGCAGGCCACCGACGCCGAGTGCCCAGTCGATGCTGATCGAGCCGGTCGAAATCGCGGCAATCGGCGCGATCGCGTCCTTGCCGCCCAGCCGCATGATCGAGCCCTTGCCGAACTGCTTCTCAATCTGCCCGACGGCCAACTCGACCGCTTTCGCACGTTCCTTGTCCATCCGGTCCTCGCGGTCGAACTCTCTCACTTTTTCGCTGCGTTCTGCTGTTGCCATAGGTCTCCTGGACTGTGCGCCGCTAAAGGGCGCGACGCTTGCCGGACCGAACGTGATGATAGGAGCGTGCCACCCGGGTGTCAAGCGAAAATCGCTCGCCATGTGGCCGTATCCTCATGCAAAGCAAGTGCTTACGCTATGAGGCGACTTTCGCCTCGATCCGGGCGATTGCACAATCTGCGATCTCGCCGCCCCTGATCTATTGAAGATTCTGCAATCGACCTCTGACAGGGCAGGACACACAACGTCGGGCGAATCGACATCGTCAAAGCGCGCATGGCCGATCTGAAATTCGCGTGGCGCGCACTGTGGAAGAACCGCGGCTTTGCCACCGTCGCGATCCTCACGCTCGCGATTGCCGTCGGCGGCACGAGCGCGATCTACAGCGTCCTCAACGCCGTGGTGCTGCGGCCGCTGCCGTACCCGAACGCCGAGGAACTCGTCATCATCCGCGACGCGTCGCCGCCGCGCTTTCCGAGCTTCTCCGTCTCGCCGGGCCGGTTTCTCGAGTGGCAGACCCGCACGCACGCCTTCAGCGGCATCGTCGCGTCGCAGGGCGCGAACGTGAATTTGACCGGAGACGGCGAGCCGCTCCGCCTGCGCGCCGCGCTGGTCTCCTCGAACTACTTCACCGTGCTGGGCACGCCGGCGATCGCCGGCCGCGTGTTCAGTCCCGATGACGAGGCACGCGAGACGCCGACGACGACCGTCGTGATCTCGGAGGGGCTCTGGCGCAGCCGGTTCGGCGGCGAGACCTCGATCGCCGGGCGGAAGATCCTGATCGATGACAAACCGATGACCATCGTCGGCGTCATCGCGCCGCCGGCGGGCACGACGACGCAGCTCTGGTCGATCTGGAATGTGTCGGCCGACGAGCGCCGCCGCTACGGCAGCCACTATCTTCAGGTCCTCGGCCGGATGAAGCCGGGCGTTCGCGTCGAAGACGCGCGCGCCGATCTTCTCAACGCCGCACGCGAGATCGAGCCGCTCGATGCCGGGAACAAGAGTTGGACGGCGCTGCTCGATCCGTTGCTGGATTACTCGATTCGCAACGTCCGCGCCGGGTTGTGGGTGCTGTCGGCGTCGGTCGGTCTCGTGTTGCTGATTGCGTGCGCGAACATCGCCAATCTCCTGCTCGCCCGGGGAGTCTCGCGCCAGCGGGAACTCGGCGTCCGCGCCGCGCTCGGGGCCTCGCGGGCGCGGCTGGCCAGACAGATGTTCGTCGAGAATCTGCTGCTCGGCGGGCTCGGCAGCACGCTCGGCCTGGTGTTCGCGTGGGGGCTGCTGCGCCTGATCATCGCCGGCGCGCCCGCGGACATTCCGCGCATCGCCACGATTGGCATGGACGGCGCGACGATCGTGTTCACCGCGTTGATGGCGCTGGTGACGCCGATCCTCTTCGGGCTGCTGCCGACCATTCAAGTCTCGCGCGCCGACCTGCAGGCAGTGGTCGCGCAGGGCGGCCGCGCCGGCGGCACGACGATGCGCGCGCGGACCCGGGCGGCGCTGATCGTCGCCGAGGTCGCGGTCGCGGTGATGCTGGTCGCCGGGTCGACGCTGTTCATTCGCAGTTTCACGAAGTTGATCAACGTCTCGCCGGGCTACGACGCCAGTCGCGCGCTCATCGTCGGACTCTCGCTGCCGTCCAGCCGTTACGAGAGCGACGACAAGCGCGAGCAATTCTGGGCAGCGCTGGTCGATCGCGTCAATCAACTGCCCGGCGTCGAGGCCGCCGGCGTGTCACAGTCGGTGCCGCTGCTTGGCGATTTCGTCAGCAGCATCGACATTCCCGGGAAGATCGACGCCAACGCCCCCGATCGTCCGGCGACGAACTTCTACGGCGTCAGCCCCGGCTACTTCAAGGCGATGGGGATCCCGTTGTTGCGGGGCCGCGGCCCGCTCGACAGCGACACCGCCAGCGGCGCCCGCGTCATCGTCATCTCGAAGACGCTCGCTGACCGGCACTTCGAAGGCGAGGATCCGATCGGCAAACAACTGCGGGTCGGCCAGGGACCGCGGCGCGAGCCGGCGACGATCATCGGCATCGCCGGCGACATCAAGCAATACGACCTGGCCAGCGCGACGACGCTCCAGGTCTACGAGCCGGTTCGGCAGCACGCGTATTTTGGCGCGCTGTCGTTGATCGTGCGCACCACCAGCGCGCCGGAGGCGGCGACCGCGGCGATTCGCGCCGTCGTCCGCGATCTCGATCCGGCGTTGCCGATCGCGTCGGCGCGGACGATGGAGGACGTCGTCAACACCTCGGTCGGATCGCGGCGATTCACGACCACGATCCTCGCGTCGTTCGCGGGCGTGGCGCTGCTGCTCTCGGCGATTGGCGTCTACGGCCTG
>DASUGM010000310.1:0-23630 GCA_036274055.1 Vicinamibacterales bacterium
CGCGGGCCATATTGCAATTCAAGACGCGACCCCTATCCTGACGACCGCTTCGTCAGCATCTGATCCATCACAACAATAACGATGACCACGGCGCCGACGATGAAGCGGTCGTAGAACGTCGCGCCGTGAATCTGCGGCAGCGCGTTGCGCAGCACGCCGAAGATCAACGCCCCGAGCACGGCGCCGGCAACCGACCCGCGGCCGCCGACCAGGCTGGCGCCGCCGACGACGGCCGAGGCGATGATATCCAACTCGTACCCGCTCGCCAGATCGGCCTTGCCCTGGCCCTGGACGACGGCAAGCACCACGCCCGAGACCGCCGCCAGCACGCCGGAGGCGACGTACGCCGACGTCTTGATCGTCCCGACGCGGATGCCCGAGAACAGCGCGGCCATCTCATTGCCGCCGACGGCCGAGACGCTGCGGCCCCACTGATACTGCGTCATCAGGATCTGGAAGACGATCGCCAGCGCGATCATCACCACCGGGCCGAGCCAGTCGATCGAGGCCCCGAGCACGTGCCAGTCGCGGGGCAGCTTGGCGGACAGATCGTAAAAGCGCGCTTCGGTGATGATGAACGCCGTGCCGCGCCAGATGCCCATTACGCCGAGGGTGGCGATGAACGGCGGCAGGCCGACGCGCACCACCAGCCACGACGCCGCCAGCCCGGCGCCGACGCCGACGAGCAGGCCGGCGCCCGCGCACATCCACAGCGGCCATCCCGCCTCGACGAAGAGGTAGCCGACCACGACCGTCGTCAAGGCAATCACCGCGCCCGGCGAGAGATCGACGCCGCCGCTGATGATGACGATCGCGGCGCCGATCGCGGCGATGCCGTAGATCGACGAGTACTTGAAGATCAGCAGAAAGTTGCCGATGTTCATGAACGGATGCGAGCGTCCCGCCTCGGGCCAGAGAAACCAGGTGAAGAACAACACCTCGGCGACCAGGATCGCCACGGTGCTGAACTCGCGCGCGCGCCAGATTGACTTCACGCCACGACCTCGGCCGCAGTTTCCGACTGATGCGCGGCCAGTTGCATGACGTCGTCCTCGGTCGCGGTCTCGGCGCGCATTTCGCCGCGGAGCACACCCTCGCGCATCACCAGGATGCGATCGGTCAGCGCCAGCACCTCGGGCAAATCGCTCGAGACAACCAGGCAGGCCATGCCGGCGGCGGCGCGCTCGCGAATCAGTTTGTGGATTTCGAACTTGGCGCCGACGTCGACGCCCTTGGTCGGCTCATCGAGCAGCAAGACTCGCGGCTCGACCGCGAGACACTTGGCGGCGACCGTCTTCTGCTGATTGCCGCCCGACAACGTGTCGGGCGCCCGGGTGATGGACGGCGTCTTGATCGCGAGCGCCGCGACCAGGGCCGCGGCCCGCGCCGCTTCGCCGCGGCGATCGATCCGGCCGAGCCCGCCGCGCGCCGCCCGGGTGAGCGCAATGTTGTCGGCAATCGACAGATTGAAGTGCAGTCCGAAACGCTGCCGATCTTCCGGCACCAGCGCCAGGCCGGCGCGGATCGCGTCGCGTGCCGAGCGCAGCGTCACCGCGCGGCCGGCGACGAGCACTTCGCCACGATCCGCCCGGGCGATGCCGAAGATGGTCTCGAGCAGTTCGGTCCGCCCGGCGCCCACCAGGCCGAAGATGCCGACGACTTCGCCGGGCCGGACATCGAGCGTCATGTCGCGGAACCACGGCGCGCGCGCCAGCCCGCGCACCGACAACACTGGCGGCGCATCAATAGCGGTCGCGCCGCGACCCAGACGTGCCGGCGGCTCGCGGCCGACCATCGCCCGGACGACCGCGTCCTGCGTCGTCGTCGCCGTGTCGTATGTGCCGACGAAACCGCCGTCTCGCAGCACGGTGATCCGATCGCAGAGTCGAAAGACTTCAGGCAGACGGTGGGAAACGAAGACGATGGTCACGCCGCGCCCTTTGAGCCGGTTCAGGATGCGGAAGAGGTGATCGACTTCGGCGTCGGTCAGCGACGTCGTCGGCTCGTCGAGCACGAGGACGCGGCAGTCGAAGGCGAGTGCCCGCGCGATCTGGACGAGCTGGGCGTTGGCCGCCGACACGTGCTCGAGCAGCCGATCCGGCGAGACGTTGACGTGCAATTCGGCAAGCAGGTCGCGAGTCTTGGCGCGCATCGCGGCGTCGTCGAGCCGTCCGCCGGCGCGCGTCATCTCCCGCCCGGCGAAGATATTCGCGGCGACGCTGAGGTTGGGAAACGCGAGCCGCTCCTGAAACACCATGCCGATGCCGGACGCCAGCGCGTCGCGCGGGCTGGCATGCGTGAGCGTGGCGCCGCCGAGCCGGACGGCGCCGCGATCCGGGCGGGTAATCCCGGCCAGAATCTTCAGCAGTGTCGATTTGCCGGCGCCGTTTTCGCCGACGATCGCGTGGGCCTCGCCGGCCTCGACGGCAAATGACACGCCGGTCAGCGCCCGCACGGCGCCGAACGACCGATGGACATCCTGGAATTCGAGGCGGGCCATGACCGCGCTACTCGCGCCGCCGCTCCCATCCCTCTTCGAAGAGCTTGATCCGTCCGCCCGTGCGCGGATGTTTCCGGCACTCGTCGTGGTTCAGCGACAGGCCGAGCCCCGGACGATCCGGCGCGACGAAGCAGCCGTCGGTGTGATCGATGCGCGGCGAGTGATCGACGAGGCTGTGCGTCCACTCGTCGGCGAAGTCGTTGAAGTGCTCGAGCACCTTGTAGTTCGGCGTCGCGACCGCGAAATGCAGATTCGCCATCGTCCCGACCGGACCGCAGACGTTGTGCGGCGCCATCACCAGCGCGTACGCAGCCGCCCAGCCGGCGAGCTGCTTCATCGGGATGAAGCCGCCGAAGTGCGTCAGATCGACCTGGACGACGTCCACGAGGTTGTGCTCGATGAAGCCGCGGATGTCCTCCATCGTGTGGGCGCGCTCGCCGGTCGCGATCGCGAGATGCGTCGCGCTCCGCACCGGCCGGTAGGCGAGCGCGTTTTCCGGCGGCGTCGGCTCCTCGATCCACTCCGGATCGTAGGGCTCGAGCAGCTTCGCCATCGCCGCCGCTTGCGCCGGCGTGAACCGCCCGTGCATCTCGATCATGATCTGAACGTCGGCGCCGATCGCCTCGCGGACCGCGGCGACGATCTCGACGGCGCGGCGGCGCTCGGCGGCCGACAACTCGGCGCTCGCGTGTCCGAACGGGTCGAGCTTCATCGCCTTGTAGCCGCGGGCGACGACGCGCTTGGCGGCGGCGGCCACGTTGAGCGGCTTGCGATCGGTCTGGTACCAGCCGTTCGCATAGGCCGGCACGCGCTCGCGGAATTTCCCGCCGAGCAGCTTCCACACCGGCACGCCGAGCGACTGCCCCATCAGGTCCCAGCAGGCGACGTCGAAACAAGCGAGCGCCGACTGCGACACTTCGCCGGGCCGATCGTATTCGGCGCGCTGAATGTTCCAGGCCAGGCGCTCGACGTCGAACGGATCGGTGCCGAGGACGTGGCGCGGCGCGAGCTCATCCACGCACGCGAGCAGCGCGTCGGTGCGGCTGACCATGCGCACTTCGCTGGTGCCGATGAGACCCGTGTCGGTCTCCAATTCGAGAAAGGCGAGTTCTCGCCAGGGGGTACCGACGACGGTGGTGCGGGCCGCTGTGATTTTCATCGTCCGTCTTGGGCCTTGAGTCTTGGGCCTTGGGCCTCGGGCCCTGGGCCCTGGGCCTCGGTTCTCTGCATGATCGCCAATCCGATCGCGGCGCGTCGCACGCGTTCGCGTGACAACGCGACCACCGTGCTCTCGACGTGCATGCCGCTCGGATAGAGCGCCGGCGAATTGCGGAGTCCGTATTTCAAGTAGATCGGCGCCGCGACGCGCACCAGCTCGGCGGTCTCGTAGTGCCGCACGGTGCCGCCGAAGTCGTCGGGCGCCTCGACGTAGAAGTCGATGGGCGCGTCGATCGCCTGGCGGATCGCGGCAATCTGCGCGATCGACAGGTCGACCGGCAGGTTGATCGACGTCGCACCCAGATCTTCGAGCAGCCGCGCGGTCGCCGGATTGGCCGCCGCGATGGTCACCGAGGTCTTGATCACGAAGTCAGCGGGCAAATCGCCGGCCTTCTTCATCTCACCGAGGATACGCAAGTGGCCGAGGTCGGCGACCAGCATGGATCGCAGACCCAGCGAGACGCCGTGCAGGACGTCGGCGGTCGCAAAGCGGATCTGATCGGCGCCGCGGAGCGACGACCCGAGCACCCGGCCGGCCGGCGACGAGGCCTGGACGCCGGTGTCCCAGTTGCCGCGCGGTCCGACGAACAGGCAGACCTCGATGCCGTAGGTCTCGCCCATCACCAGCATGTCGCGGGTTTCGTCGTCGGTCTGCAGCATGATGCCGCTGCCCTGGCTGACGCGGTGGACGGTGATTTTGCGGAGCCGCGCCTCGTCGATCACCGCGGCCATCGCCTTCGGCCCTTCGCACGAGGGGATCTCGATCCGCCAGGCCGCGCCGTCGGCGAACCGCTTGGCGGACGCCGGCAACTCGTGGGCATCGCGCGGCGGCAGCGACAATGAGGTCAGGATCTCTCCGGGATTACGTGGCAAATTGCACTCCTAGTCCGCAGTCGACGGCGAGCGAGGCGCCGGTGATCGCCGACGCCTCATCCGAGGCGACAAAGGCGACGAGGTTGGCCACTTCGGCAGGCGTCGCAATGCGGCGCATCGGGTGAGCGCGCATGACGCCGGCTTCGGCCTCGGCGGGATCGGGCTGCAGCCGGAACCATTCTTCGACCAGGTGCGTGCGCGTCCACCCGGGCGAGACGGCGTTGACGCGAATGCCGTGCGGCGCGTAGTCGAGGGCCAGGCTGCGGGTCAGGCCAATCAACCCCGACTTGGCCGCGGCGTAGGGAAACATGCCGGCGATCGTCAGGGTGGCATGGATCGAGGCGATGTTGACGATCGCGCCGCCGCGGGCCTCGAGCATCGACGGCAGCACGCGCCGGGCGCACAGCCACGCGCCTTTGAGGTCGACGGCAAACACGGCGTCCCATTCTGCCTCGGTCATCGTCGCGGCGTCGAAGTAGGCGTTGACGCCGGCGTTGTTGACGAGCACGTTGATGCGGCCATAAGCGTGCTCGACACGGGCGACGGCGGCGTCGACATCGTCGCTCCGGGTGACGTCGGCGGGCACGAAGATGGCGCGGTCGCCGAGGGCCTCAGCGGCCGCTCGGCCGGCGTCGGCGTCGAGGTCGGCGATGCCGACGCGCGCGCCCTCGGCGGCGAACTTCTCGGCGATCGCCCGCCCGATCCCGCGCCCGCCGCCGGTGACCAGCGCGACTTTGTGATCGAGACGCCCCATGCGCGCGTCATCGTAATACGATATCCAGCCATGCCGACCATCTCTCGCCTGCTCGTCGCCGCCGCCGCCGTCCTTGCCGCGGGGTGCGGCGACATGCCGACGCCCCAGCCGGTGACCGTGCCGGCGGCATCGCAGCAGAATCCGCAGCCGTACGTGTCGATGACGCCGCTGCCGGCGAGCCCGACCAAACCCAATGAGGTCATCAACGTGATCACGCTGCGCAGCCGGAACGGCCTGGAGATGAAAGTGCTGTCATGGGGCGGCATCATCCAGTCGCTGCGCACCCCGGACCGCACCGGCGAGTTCGACGACATTGTCCTCGGCTTCGACAACGTCGACGACTACGGCAAGTCACCGTACTTCGGCTGCCTGATCGGCCGCTACTGCAATCGCATCGCCAAAGGCGCGTTTTCCCTCGACGGCAAGAAGTACTCGCTGGCCATCAACAACCCGCCGAACTCGCTGCACGGCGGCAACGTCGGCTGGGACAAGAAGAACTGGACGGCCGAGCCGTTCCAGGACGCCAATGGCGTCGGCGTCGTGCTGACGCTGACCAGCCCCGACGGCGACGAGGGTTATCCCGGCAGCGTCAAGGCCGACGTGAAATACACGCTCAACGACAAAAACCAGCTGATCGTCGACTACCACGCCACCACCGACAAGGCGACGGTCATCAACCTGACGCAGCATGCCTACTTCAACCTCGCGGGCGGCAAGGCGAACGACATCCTCGGCCACCAGATGCAGATCAACGCCGCCCAGTACACGCCGGTCGACGACACGCTGATTCCGACCGGCAAGATCGAGTCCGTCGAGGGCACGCCGCTCGACTTCAGAACACCGACCGCGATCGGCGCGCGCATCAACGACAAGCACGAGCAGCTCATCCGCGCCAAGGGCTACGATCACAACTGGGTGGTCCAGCGTTCGGCGCCCGGCCTGGTTGACGCCGCGCGCGTCGTCGAGCCGACGACCGGCCGGACGCTGGCCGTCGCGACCACGGAGCCGGGCATCCAGTTCTACTCCGGCAACTTCCTCGACGGGACGCTCACCGGCAAAGGCGCGCGCACCTACACGCATCGCTCGGGCTTCTGCCTCGAGACGCAGCATTATCCCGACTCACCGAATCACGCGAACTTTCCGACGACCGTGCTCAAGCCAGGCGAGGAATACCGCTCGCAAACTATTTTCACGTTCGGCGTCGCAAAGTGAGACGATCGATGGTGTGACCTCATTGACGGCGATTGTCCTTTCTGTCCTGCTGCTCGGCGCGCTCCCGCAGGCCGCGACGCCGCCGGCGCCGACGCTGCTCGCCGGCCAGCGCCACTTCTACAACGGGCACTATGAGGAAGCCGCCGCTATCGCTACGCGTCTGACGATCGAGGACCCGAACGACCTCGCCGCCTCCGAACTGCTGACGTCGATTCTCCACTTTCAAATCAAGCGCGCGCTCGGGGACGCGACGGACAAGGAAAAGGCGCTGAAGCAGTGCGCATCCTGCGGCGAGATCTTGAAAACGTTTCTCGCCGAGACCAGGCGGGCCCAGGCCGTCGCCCACGCCCGGCTCAAGAGCCATCCGGCCGAAGACGAAACCGAGTTCCTGCTCGGCAAGATCGACCTCAACTACGTCTGGCTGCAGCTCGCCACCCTCGGCCGCCGCACCGGCTGGAGCGAATATCGCGAGGCGCGCCGATCGGTCGAAGCCGTGCTGAAACGCTCGCCTAACCACTTGCGTGCCCAGGTCGCTCACGCCTGGATCGAGTACATCGTCGACACGCGCGTCCCATTCGGTTTCAAGTGGGTGCTCGGCGGCGGCGACAGGAAGGAAGCGCTGGCCGTGATGCAGGAGGCCGCGGCCAAAGCCTCCGATCCGCTGGACAAGACCGAAGCCACGTTCGGGCTCTGGGAGATGCTGATTCGCGAAAAGAAGCTGAAAGAAGCCGTCGATGTCGCCCGGACGCTGCTGGTCGACTTCCCCGAGAACAAAGAGCTGGTGAAATTCGTCGCCGCGAATGGGAAGTAGATCGACAGCACCGTGAAGGATCTCTTGAGGACGATGTAGGAGCGTGAAGGAGATTCACGCTTTTCAAACCCGGAAGCTCCTGCGTGCTCCTACAGATTCCTTCACGCTCCTTCACGGTGCTGTCGGGTTTGATCCGATGCTCAAATAGTAATATCGTTACTTAAATCATGGCGCCGGCGCCGCCTGCCGCCCTCCGCGACTTCGAACTACTCGTCCTCCTTGCCGTCCTCGGCCTGAAAGACGACGCCTATCCCGTGTCCATCCGCGACGCCATCGAGCAGCGCACCGGCCGCGCGCCGTCGCGCGCCGCGGTATTCATCACCCTCGAACGGCTCCAGGAGAAGGGGCTCGTGACCTCGACATTCGGCGACCCGACGCCGGTGCGCGGCGGCCGCGCCAAACGGTTCTTCCGCGCGACCCGCTCGGGCATCGCGGCCGCGCAGCAGGCCGTCGACCAGGTCTCGGCGATGACCGCCGGCCTCGATGCGGTGTTGAAACGCCGATGACTCGCGACCGTGACGTTCCGGCGCTGGCGCGACGGCTGCTCCGGGCGGTGCTGCCGCTCGACCAAGCCAGCGCGATCGAAGGCGATTTGCTCGAAGAACTGCGTTCGTCCGCCGGCGCGCCGCGCCGCTGGCCGCGCGCCTGGCTGTCGATTCAGGCGCTCCGGCTCACCGGCGCCGCTCTGGGGTGGCTGATGATGCGACGACTGTCCGCGACGATCCGGCTGAGCCTGCGTGACGCCTGGCGCGTGACCCGGGCGTCGCCAACGACCAGCGCGCTCGCCGTCGCGGTCATCGCCCTGGGCATCGCCGCCGCGACGGTGACGTTCTCCGTCGTCGACACCGTGGTGTTGCGCGCCCTGCCCTTCGAACACAGCGACCGGCTGATCGTGATTTCCGGCGAAACCGATCGCGGGCCGATACCGCTGGTCTCCGCCGCCGAGTACGTCGCGTGGCGCGATCAACTCCAGACCGCCGAGGTTGCGGCGTGGACGTATCGCCTCGGCCGTCTCCAGCGCGGCGACGACAAGCGAATCATCGTCAGCCTGATCGCGACGCCGGAGTTTCTGAAAGTGCTCCGGGCAGCGCCGGCACTCGGACCGGGTTTCAGCGAGCGCGACGACAACGCCGACGTCGATCCTGTAGTGATCAGCGACGCCCTCTGGCGCGGGTTCTTCAACAGCGATCCGCGGATCATCGGCAGCACGATCTCGCTCGAGGGGCAGACGGTCCGCGTCACCGGCGTCATGCCGCCCGGCTTCCAGTTTCCTGACGGCCCGGAACGGATCGACCTGTGGCGTCGCTACGTGCCGACCGCCGAAGAGCGTTCACTCAGCGCCGGACGTTCGAGTTCGCTGCGGATCATCGGCCGTCTGCGCGACGACCACAGCCTGACGGCGGCACGCAGCGAGATCGAGGCGACGTCGGCCGCGCTCGCGGCCGCACACAAGGACCTTTTTGGCGGCTGGCGGGTCCGGGTGACGATGCTCAAGGACTCGATGATCGGCGCGGTCCGTGGCTGGATGCTGATGGTGCTGTGGGCGGTGGCGCTGGTGATGACGATTGCCTGCGTCAACGTCGCCAACCTGCTGCTCGCCCGCGGCGCGGCGCGATCCCGCGATCTCGGCGTCCGCTCGGCGCTCGGCGCCGCACGCTGGCAACTGGTGGCGTCGCTGCTGACCGAGAGCCTCCTCCTCGCCGCCGTCGCCGGCGGCGCGGGCATTCTCGTCGCCGCGCTGACGCTCGACCTCGTCACCGCGTCGCTGCCGGCGGGCATCGCCCGCGCAGGTCACATCGCCATCGACACGCGCGTGCTGATCGCCGCGATGGCGATGAGCGCGGCGAGCGGCCTGCTGTTCGGGCTCCTGCCGGCGACCCAGTCCTCGCGCGTCGACGTCGCGTCGCTGCTGCGGTCCGGCGGCGCGCCGAGCGTCGGCGACCGCCGCCGGCGGGTGCGCACGGCGCTGCTGGTCGCGCAGGTCGCCTTTGTCGTCGTCCTGGTCGTCGCCACCGGACTCGTCGTCGGCAGTTTCGCGCGGGTGGTGTGGACCGACCTGGGCTTCGACCCGGCGCCCATTGCCGCCTATCGCGTCGGCGTCGCCCTCCCGGCCGGCGCGTCCCCGGAGGCGCAACGCGCCGCGATTGCCGTCGCGCGCACCCGCGCGCTCGACGAAGCGCGCGCGATACCGGGCGTCACCGGCGTCGCGCTGAGCGCCGGCGGCGCCGTGCCGTTCGCCAGCGGATCGACGACGATGCTCGCGGTGCCGCCTGGCGCTCCCGACCAGTCGTCGATCCCGATCGACTCGCTGTGGGTGACGTCGTCATATTTCGACGTCATGGCCGTGCCGGTGCGTCGCGGCCGCGTCTTCGACGACGACCCGAACGAGCAGAGCGTGATGCTCGACGAGCACATCGCCGCCCAGTTGTTCGGCGAGGCGGATCCGATCAACCAGCTGATGACCTTGCGCGGTTACCCGCAGCCCTACCGGGTGATCGGCGTGGTGGCCTCGGTGCGGCCGCAAGGGCCCGAGCAGGAGATCGTTCCGCGCGCCTACTTTCCAATCGGACCGCGCCTCATCGGCGGGTTCGACCTGCTGGTCCGCGCGGCAAACCGGCCGGACGTTGCCGCGGCGGCGCTGGCCGAATTGCCGGCGCGCTGGTCAGGCGGGATGCGCGGCATCAACAAGCCGGTCGTCCTGCGCGACCAGTGGCGGCGCCTGACCGCCAGCCGCCGATTCAGCGCCGGCGTGATGGCCGCGCTCGGCGTCCTTGCCCTGATCATCGGTGCCGCCGGAATCTACGGGGTGATGTCGGCAGTGGTGACGCAACGGCGTCGCGAAATGGGCGTGCGCGCCGCGCTCGGCGCGACCGCGGCGCGCCTGGTCCGCGAGACGCTTGCCGACGCCGGACGCTGGCTGCTGCTCGGCGCCGGCATTGGCGTCGCCGCCGCCTGGGCGATCGGCGGCGTCCTGTCGTCGCTGCTGTTCGGGGTAACGCCGCGCGATCCGCTGATCTACGCGCTCGCCGTCGCGCTGCTGCTGATCGTCGGCCTGATTGCGGCGTGGCTCCCGGCGCGGCGGGCCGGACGGGTCGATCCGTTGATCGTCCTGCGAACGGACTGACAAGATCGACGGCAACGTGAAGGATCTCTTGAGGACGATGTAGGAGCGTGAAGGAGATTCACGCTTTTCAAATCTGGAAGCTCCTACGTGCTCCTACACAATCCTTCACGCTCCTTCACGGTGCTGTCGGGTTTTCTTACTTGCGCGCCCTGTCCCGCAACGATCTCAGCGCCTTGAAGATCGGGCGCGTCGCGAACTTGCGGTAGCCGTCGTTGGCCATCAGCGCAAACAAGTAGGCCTTGTAACTCTCGCGGACGATCGGCGCCAGCTCGGCGCTGCGAAGGATGCCGGTGTCGCCGAGATCGATGGCGAAGTGCGCGTCGGCGAGCGGCGACGCGTCGAACGCGACGCCGTCGCGCTCGAGCGCGGCCAGTGCGGCCGCGATGCCGTGATAGATGACCAGCCCGTCGTGGCAGACGACCAGGCCGCGGTCGCCCATCACCCGCCGGCAGAACGCGAAATCCGACAGAAACGCCGGATCGGTGTGCTCGCCGTCGATGAAGCTCAAATGTGGCGGCGGCGAGATCGACGCCGGCGGCACCGCGCTGGCGTCGGTGTCGAAGGTCACGATTTTGGCCACGCCCTCCGGGGCGACCCGGGTGAGGTTCTCGATCATCCGCGCCGTCGAGTTGCCGGCGTAGTCGCTGTTCTGGCCGCGCGCGTCCGGCTGCGCCAGCGGCCGCCGATCGATCGAGTAGATCCGGTCGCAGGCCGGATCCATGACGTGGGTCTGAACGCTGCCGCCCAGGTGCGATCCGATCTCGAGATAAACGTAGCTGCCGAACTGCGCGCGAATCGCGCCCTGCACCGCCAGCAGCGACCGGCGATCGAGGCCCGTTGACTGCGACGGGATACCGTCGAACAGCGTGATGTCGAGCGCGCGCAGCCGTTCGCCGAACCGGCTCACCGCTTGCCGAGTTTCGCCTGGGCGAGCGGCGCGACCAGCGGCCCGTCGTTCCAGAGCCGCGCGAGTGTCGACGCCGCGGCCTTGGTGAACGCCGCCTGCGCGTCGGCGCTCCGGCCGGTGGCTTCGGCGCACAACCCGGTGAGATACGCCACCGTGCCTGCGGATACGCCGGGGCCGTCAGGCAACTGCACGTCCTTGAGCGCCGCCTGCGCGTCGTCCCAGTTGCCAAGTCGCATATGGACAATCGCGAGGTTGAGTTTGGCCGCCGCTGTCGCCGCCGGCGTGCCCGGCCGCCCCGCCGCCTCCTGCAGATCGAGCAGCGCGCGGTTGTAGACGATCGCCGAATCACGCATCGGGATGGTGTCGGCGATCATCGCCAGCGTCGCCGAAACCTTGCGCGATGCCCCGGACGCGCTCTTGACCTCGAGCGGCAGGTCGAGGGCCGGCGGCGCCACCGTGGCGATGCGCGCGCGCAAATCGGCGACGGAAGCAATCGGGCGTCCCCCGGCGTTGACGATCACATCGCCTACCGCCAGCCCGGCTTTCGCGCCAGTGCCGCCGACGCGGACGACGACCGCGCCGGGCGTCCCGGCGACGTCGATGAACGCGGTCTCGAGCGATGGACGCACGATTGGCGGCAGCGACGAGCCCAGCAGCGTCATCGCCCGGCCGGTCGACGCCGGATCGCTGAGGTTGATCGTGATCACATCGGGATCGGCGCTGCCCGCGGCGAGCAGCGAGATGGTGACGAGATAGGGCTGCGATCCCGCGGTCACCGCGGCCACGCCCTGCACGCCGAGACGGGCCGCGAATTTCTTGCCGAGTTCGCGGGTGACGTCGGCGGGCACGCGCGACGTCGCCGCGGTGCCGTCGGCGGGCGGCGGCGCCAGCCACTCGACCGGCACGATCTCGTCTTTCAATGACTGCAGCTCGCTCGCGGCCGGCGTGTAGAGCATCACCTGCTTCGCCGGCGCCATCGCGCGCTCGACGGTCGCGCGCAGCTGATCGGCGTTGGCATCGCCGCGGACGACGACAATCGGAAACGCGCTGCGGAGCTCGGCGTCGAGCGTGACCTTCTCGCCCGGCTTCCACGCCCGTCGATCGGCGAATCGTCCCTTGGGCCCGCGCACTTCGATCAGGTGCGAGCCCTCGCAGATCTCGAGGTTGGCCGGCGCCGCCCCCTTGGCGATGCCGTCAACGAACACCGCCGCGCCGGCGGCGTTGGTGCGGACCGCGACGTCGGCAATTGCCGGAGCCAGGCGCATCACTTCGGTGTCGATGTCTTCGGGCTTGGCCGAGATCGTCTGCTCGACCGAGACGTGGCAATCGCGCCGCAGCAGCAGCCGATGATCGCCAGGCGCGAGATCGTTGATGACGAACACGCCGCCGGCATCCTGTCCGGCGTTGGCCGGCGCTCGCGCGGTGGTGCCGACGACCTTGCCGTCGAGCACGACTTCGGCGCCCTCAGGCAGCGACCGCACCGTCAACGTTGCCGACACCCGTTCGAGCGTGATCGCGACGGGCGTGACGGTGGCCGGCGCGATCGTAAACGACTGGCTGAGCGGGCGATGTCCCGGCCGCGCCGCCGTCAGCGTGTGTTCGCCCGACGTCATGTCGAACACCTGCGCGGTCTCGTTGGCCTGCACCGGTTTGCCGTCAATCATGACTTCACCGGCAGGCGTGACCTGCAACGAGACCTGGCCGACGGTGATCTTGCGCACGCCCTCGAACGCCGCGACGACGCGCGGCGAGATCCCCGAGCCGAGCTTGAAGTCCGGCTGGACGCCGAGCAGCGCGGCGAAATCCTGCTCGGCGCCGGCGGTGTCGCCGAGTGCAAAGCGCGACCGCGCCCGCAACTCGTACGCCTGCACGAGCAGATCCTGACGTGGCGTCTGCCCCGCCACGGTCATCGTGTTGATCAGCTGGTTGAAGACTTTCACCGCCTCGTCGTAGCTGAACTGATCGAACAGCCGTTTGCCTTGTTCGAACAGCAGATCGAGCGCGCCCGACTGCCCGGCCTGTGCACGCGGCGGCAGCGCCGGCGCGCCGGCCAGGCCGGCGGAGAGACACGCCGCAATCAGACACGCGGCCAGAAGCTCACGACGATTCATCGGTACACCATGATGCGCTGCGCGCGCTCGTCGTACAGGTAGACGCCGCCCGAGGCATCGAGCGCGAAGGCCGACGCGCGCTTGAATCCGGTCGCATCGTTCTGCGGCGCGGCGTAGAACGTGAGCAGCGTGTAACTGGACGGATACGGCGTGAACACGGCGATGCCAGTGCGATCGAGCACGTAGAGGTGTCCGAACGCGTCAAAAGCGATGTCTTCCGGGTTCGGGACGTCGTAGCCGGTCCCCTTGAATGGCAGCTTCGCGAGCGGCTTGCCGGTCGCGTCGAAGATGACGATCGATTTCTGATCGCGATCGATGCCGGCGACTTCGTCGACGGTGTTCACCGCCAGCCGGGTCAGCTTGCCGGTGCCGAACGCGCCGGCGCTGGCGGCGCCCTTGAAGCGGAACGGCGTGCGCCAATCGCCATCGGCGACCACCCAGTCGCCATTCGACAGCTGGACGGCCGCTTCGATTTTTTCGAACGCCTTGGGCGCGCCGCTGCCGGGCACCGCAAAGGACAGGCTCGGACTGTTGCCGGGACGCAGCGCCAGCTCCTCGATCGCGACGAGATCGCCGGTGACGTCCACAATCAGGCCGCGGGGCTTGGTCGCCTGCGGCAGCTTCACCTCGCCCGTGACCGCCGCGCCGACACCTGTTTCAGTCGACCAATAGACGGTCCTGCCGCGGATAGCCAGGCCGGTGACGTTCTGCAGCTTCGGAGGACCGGCGGTTTCCGTCGTCAGCGCAAAGGGCGCGCCGCTCTTGGCCCGCACATAAAGGCGGTGCAGCAACGTGTTGTATTGGAGTGCGGTCGCGGCGGCCTTGCTCGCCGGCCAGCGATTGCGCGCCTGCTGGAGTTCTTCCATCGCCAGCGGCGCCTGCCCGAGGGCGACCAGCGTGCGCCCCAGCCCGACGTAGGCATCCGCGGCGGCGGCGCTCGACGGGTACTCGGCGGTGACGCGGCCGAACTTGGCGATCGCCACGTCGTACCGCTTCGCAAACCACTGCGCTTCGCCGGTCATGCTGAGCGAGCCCGCCACCGCTTCGGCGCGGGGGAACAGGCGTTCGACGCGATCGAACATCGCCAGCGCGGCGGTAATGTCGGTCGGCGTATGCCCTTTTCGCAGCGCCAGACGGCCCGCAATGACGAATGCCTCGGCCGCCGAATCCGAGGTCGCGTATTTGGTGAGGATGCGATCGACCGCCGCCGCGGTTTCCTGCTGATCGTCGGCGACGTCGAGGTAATAGCGCGCGATCTCGAGCAACGCATCGTCGGCGACCGACGTCGAGGAGTGCGTGTCGGCGACGGACCGGAAGTCCTTGAGCGCCTCCGCGTAGTTGCCCTGCCGCGCGAACGACCGGCCGCTCTCGAGCTGCCGGCGCGCGACGTCCTCGTTGACCGGTGTCTGCGCGACGAGGCCGGTGGCCAGCACCGGGACCAGCGCCGCGGTCACCCAACGGATCTGCATAGAATTTCCTACCCTTTCGGCGTAAACGTCACCACTGACCGCTCGCCCGGGGTGATGTCGACCTTGCGCGAGTCGCCCTTGCCGTCGGCGCACTTCAACTGCACCGTGTGCGAGCCCGCAGCGACCGCCTTCTTTGATATCGGCGGATTGCCCAGATCTGTACCGTCCACCTCGACCGAGCAGGTCTCAAGCGCCCCCTGCGCGAATACGGCGAGGATCCCCGCCGCCCGGATGGTCGCCTCAGCGCGCCCGCGGGTGAAGTCGATGGGCACCACCTGGTTCAGCAGCAACTCGCCGTTGCGGGCGCTGACGTTGGCGCCGCCGGGCTGCACCGTGACCTCATGCTTCGTCGCCGCCGGCGAGATCACCTTCGAGCCCTGGACGAGCTCAACCGGAAATGCCGACGTCACCGTCAAACGCACGGCCTGCGGTTCGAGGCCGAGCCTGAAATTCTTCTTGCCGGCATCCACGTCGTCGGACGTCAACGCCGCCGTGAGCGGCTTGTAGCCTTTGAGCGCGAGCGTGATCTCGGACTTGCCACTGCCGCCGATCGAAAGGGTCGCCGGCGTCACCTTGCCCGTATCGACGCCGTTCAGCGCGATCGCCGCGCCGGCCGGCACCGAGGTCACCTCGATGTTGCCTGACGAAGTGTTGGCCGCCGCGGGCGCGCCGGCAGAAGCGCCAGGCCGTGATGTCGCCGGGTCGGTCCCGGCTGGCGCGGCGCCACCCTTGTTCATGGCGAAGTAGCCGAAAATCAATGCGATCCCCACCACCAACCCGCCGACGATGTAGATCACGTGCGGCTGCGCGCCTTCATCCTTCCGCGCCCGCGCTGCGACATCGGCGGCTTCGGCGACGGCCGTCGGCCGCATCCGCGTCTCCGGCACCGGTCCGCTGATCGGCCCGGTGCCCGGCGTCTTCGGCCGCGACGTCGCATAGAGCTGCGGCATGATCGTGGTCGTGTCGCCGGTCGACTGCGGACCGGTCCGTTCCTTCGGGTGGAGCGGCAGGTCGAGCATCATCTTGACCATCTGCAGATCGGACGCGAGTTCCGATGCTTTCGCGTAGCGCTGCGCCGGATCCTTTTCGAGCGCGCGGCTGACCACTTCGGCGAGCGCGTCGGGAAGATCGGGAACGATCTCGCGAATCGACGCCGCCTCGCCGTGCATGATCTGGTAGACCACCGAGGTCGGCGAATCGCCGACGAACGGCTTCTTGCCGGCGAGCAATTCGTAGAGCAATACGCCGGTGGAGAACAAATCGGCGCGGCCGTCGACCGGCTGCCCCATGATTTGCTCCGGCGCCATGTAGCTCGGCGTGCCCATGACCGTGCCGGACTGCGTCACCGAGCTCATCGCGAACTTGGCGATGCCGAAGTCGAGGATCTTGACGGTGCCGTCCTCGAGCACGCGGACGTTGCCGGGCTTGATGTCGCGGTGAACGATGCCCTGATCGTGCGCGTAGCCGAGCCCTTCGCAGAGCTGAATGGCGATGTCGAGCTTCTTGACGAGCGGCAGCGTCGACGTCGTCGACTTGAGGATGTGCTCGAGATCCTGACCGGACAGGAACTCCATGACGATGTACGGCGTGCCGTCGAGGTCGCCGAGCTCGTGAATCGTGACGACGTTGCGATGCTGCAGCCGGGCGACGGCGCGGGCTTCGCGCTGGAACCGCTCCCGCGCGGTGTCGTCGCCGGTGAAGTCGACGTGCATCATCTTCACCGCGACGTCGCGCTCGAGCTTCGGATCGTGGCCGCGATAGAGCACGCCCATGCCGCCCTTGCCCACCATCTCGATGATGTCGTAGCGGCCGATGGTCTTCGGAGGAGTCGGCATCGTTGTTTTACGCCTTCGGAAGTGGAGCGTCGCAGGTCACGCGTACGACCAGCGCCGTGATGTTGTCCTTCGCGTCTCGCTTCAGCGCGAGCTGCAGCAGGTCCTCGGCGGTGTCGGCCGCCGTGCGATCCGTGGCCAGCACGCCGGCCAGGGTCGCGTCGTCGAGGGCGCCGTGCAGGCCGTCGCTACACAGCAGGAACGAGATGTTGCCCGCGGCCGAATGTTCACCAATGCGGATCTCGATTTGCGTGCGCGCGCCGAGGACGTTGGTCAGCACGTGGCGCAGCGGGTGATCGGCCAGCGTCTTCTGGTCCTTGCCCAGCCCGCGCGCCAGCACCGTCGCGGTCCAGGTGTCGTCCTGGGTCAACTGCTCGAGCTTGCCGTTCGCAAAGGCGTAAAGGCGGCTGTCGCCGACGCCGCAGAACGTCAGCGTGCCGTCGTAGACGAGCGCCGCGACCACCGTCGTCCCGAGGCCGGTGTAGTCCTCGCGACTCTCGCCGGCCTTGAACACCCGGCGGTTCGCCAGCTTCACCGCCGTCATCAGGCGGTTGCCCTGAAACGACAACGACGGGTCCAGCCCGTACGGCCAGGTGAAGTCCTCCCCGCCGCGGGACCGCTCGAGAAAGCCGCCGATTGCGTCGATGGCCAGCTTGGAGGCCACCTCTCCGGCGTTGTGGCCGCCCATGCCGTCGGCCACGACAAACAGCCCGGAATCGGGGTCACAAAGGAGGGCGTCTTCGTTGTTCTTCCTGACGCGACCGGCGTGGGTGACGCCGTGGGCAGTGAGCATAGAACCAACCGCAGAATTTAGGGACTTGCGCAGGACCGCGCAATACTACTTTAGAGTCTATGAGCATGTCTGGCTCATAGCCTATCGCCGACAGCGGTGGGAGCCGCCTAGCCGAGCCTCGCCATCAGCTGACTGCGGCTGTCGACGCCAACCTTGTCGAAAATCCGGCCGAGGTGTTTCTTGGCGGTGGTCAGTGTGATTCCCAGCGACTGAGCGATTTCCCGGTTGCCCCACCCGCGCAGCACCAGCTCGGTAATCTGCCCCTCTCGTGCGGACAGCCGGTAGCGGCGGCGGAATGCGAAAACGTCGGCGCCGCTGGATCGAACTGACACCGCGTAGGTCGGCAGCCGCCGCCGCGGCATCGGCATGACGTGGAGATAGAACGGCTCGCCGGAGGGCGAGGTCAGCAACGTGACGCTGGGCGCCGGCGGCGATTCCGGCTCCGCCTCCTCGAGCGCCGCCAGGTGCGAGAGGATCACGACACGCAAATCGATCCGGTCATCGCGACGCAGCCGCTCGGACAGTTCGTCGCCGGCGCTGTTGCTGTAAACCTGGCGGCCGCCGGCAAAGACCAGTACGGGCAGCTTGAGCTGCTGAACGACCCGGGCCAGGAGCGCCGCATGGCGATCGCGAATGTCACGCCTCCCGTCTGAATCGGCGGCGATCAGGCACGGCCGAACCGCCGCCACATCCGCGACGCCCACCCGCTCGTTCCAGCGGTGCCGGACGGGGCGGGCTTGATCGACGAGATCGCCTGCGCGGGGGTCTGGCGTGCCTCGGCGGGAGGCGGCGAAATCAGCCGCTGGTAGTACGGCCGGTTGTAGCCCTGCTCCCACCAGGCGTCGGCGAGCGGGTCGATCAACGGCGCGGAGGTACGGCGCAGGAAACCGGTGTTCGCCTCCACCACTTCGAGTGGCTCGAACATATCGCCCGCGGCAATCACCTCGTACATCCGGGCAATCGTCGGGATCAACAGGTCGTCGATCACGAGGAGGCCGCCAGTATCGATGGTGGGATAGAGGAAGTAGTACTCGAGGTCGGGAAACGGGTAGCCGTGCGGACCATCGATCAGGACGAGCTGATGCCGATGCGCGAAATGATGCGCGGGTAGCGTCCGCTGCGTCGGCCCTTCGACAAACGTCGTCGTCGCCGCGTTCAACAGCGCGCTGCCCTTGACCTGGCTGATTGAGCCGCCGGCGTCGACGGCAAACACGGTGTGCGCGGCGGCCAGGTGCGAGAGCAGCAAGGTCGTCTTGCCGGAACCCGTTTCGACGGACTGCTCGACCCGACCAACGCCCGAAGCGTGCCGGACCAGCGCGTGCAGGACTGCCGGGCTCACCGAACCGGCGCCGTGCCAGTCGTCAGGCAGTGCGGCGATTTGCTCGACCAGTTTGAGGGGATCCACGATTAGCGCATCATACGTCGCCAGGACGCTTGCCGGCCGGCATTGCTCCGCTGGTGAGCCAGCGCGCGATCGCACCGAGCCCGGCATTGACCAGGCCGATCGACGACGCGTCGGCGAACCAGCGATCGTCCTGCTCGAACGCCGCGAACGCGGTGTCGACCTCGCGTCGCGCGCGCTCCAGATGCATCGGCATCGCCGGATCGACGGCCCGCTCGCCGGCGCGCTGCGCCTCGGCGGCGCGTAATTGCGCCACCAGGTCGCCGGCTTGTTTCAGATCGAGCATCGACAGCGGCGATCCGCAGTGCGCGCACGCCGATTGCCGCGACAGCTCGATCGGCGCACCGCAACTCGAGCACTGCACCTGCTGGACGTGACGACGGAGTTCGTCAATCTGGGCCGGCGACAGCGGCCGCACGAAATCTTTTTCGCGCAGAAAATCCATGAACGACGTCAGCCGGCCGTGCTCGGCGGGGCATTTCAAGTACTGAAAGGCCGTGTTGCGTTGCCGATCGTGGGCGCGCTGCAGCGGTACGCCACAGCGAGGACACGAGGCGGCTGTGGGCGCCGGCCGCGGCGGCCCGGTTTCGGCGCATTCGCCGATCAGTCGAAAGAGCGCCAGCGTCGCGCCGGGCGCCAGGCGCAGACTCTCTCGCGCGTCGAACCAGAACACCTGACACGCACGGCAGAGATCGATGACGATTGGCGTGCCGAGGTGGCTGTCGAGCGACTGTGCCGTCATCGGAGCACGACAGAAAGGGCAGGTCACGAGATCACCTCACTCGTGGTCCGCACGTCGCCGTCGCGCCGGTCGCACGTCGCACCTCGCACGTCGCACGTCGCACGGTTAATGATCTTCGAGGCGGTGCTTTTCGATCTCGCGATCCATCGCCGCCGTATCCGCTCGGGCGGTCGAAGCGGCTTTCTTGTTCTTTGCATCGGCGGCGGCCCGGGTCTTGTCGCGCGAGCTCACGGCAAAGGTCGACGGCTGGCGATCCAGCTCGACGCTCTGGCACGCCGGACACG
Organism: Vicinamibacterales bacterium; assembly: GCA_036274055.1. Taxonomy (GTDB): domain Bacteria; phylum Acidobacteriota; class Vicinamibacteria; order Vicinamibacterales; family SCN-69-37; genus DASUGM01. Next base: position 20,033 of record DASUGM010000310.1, read on the forward strand.
ACGGCGTGTCCTGGCTGCGAACGATCAGCTCGAACTCCGCTCCACAAGTGCGGCATCGGTAATCGTAGATGGGCACAGACGGATTCTAAGACAAAGACCGGTACGCGGGTACGCGAGTACGTCAGGGACGCAGGGACTCGGAACGAGGCTTCGCCTGGCCCACTTTTTCCAGGAGTCGTTCTTCTAAGAAAAGTCCATGCCGCGAGCGAAGCGAGCTAGCTTCCAGGGTCCCCGCGTCCCCGACGTACCCGCGTACCCGCGTACCGGGTACGCCGGTACGTCAGCGACGCGGGGGCTTCGCCTGGCCCACTTTTTCCAGGAGTCGGTTCTTCTAAAGGAAGTAGATGCCGCGAGCGAAAGCGAGCCAGGTTCCAGGTCCCCGCGTCCCCGACGTACCCGCGTACCCGCGTACCGATCTTATTCCCCGAGAACGTCTTTCAGTGCCGCCGGATCGAGCGGTTTGACGAGGTGCCGATCGAAGCCGGCTTCGAGGCTGCGGCGCCGGTCGTCGTCCCGGCCCCAGCCGGTCAGCGCGACCAGGTGGATGCCGCGATGTTCGGGGCGCTGGCGGATGGCTCGGGCGACGTCGTAGCCATCCATCAACGGCATTCCGATGTCGAGGAACACGACTTCCGGCAGGAACTCATCGATGGCCTGCAGGGCGGATTGGCCATCGTAGACGACGCGCGTCGTCGCCCCGAGCAGCTCGAGCATGAGGCCGAGGCTGTCGGCGCCGTCTTGATGGTCATCGACGACAAGCACGCGTCTCATGTCCAAGGAAGTATACCGGGGAGAAAAAAAACGGCAGGAGACGAATGCTGCAACCCCCTCCCGGGCTGCAATATCCGCGCTCCTGCCGGCTCGGTCTTGAACCCCGTGCGGGATGGATCCGCGGCGTTCAGGACAACGAGAGCGCGGTACGCACATCACACCGGCGTGACGGCGCACCTGGATTTCCTGTAAGCATGCTGCGTGCCAATTTCGGCAAGCCAATGAACACGGAAAAACGCGACCGGCGGACGGTCGCGAGCCAACCGGGAAGGTCGTTTCTACACGCGGCGGGAATCTTCTACACAGCCGAACGAAGTAGACTGCTCGAACGATGACCTACTACAGCAGTCACGATCTCGCTCGCGGCTTCCGCACCGTTCGACACAACACCATTCAAATCGCGCAGGAAATTCCCGAGGCGAACATCCATGCCCGGCCGGCCGAGGGCACGCGCACCGTGCTCGAGACGCTGGCCCACGTCGCGTCGCAGTCGGTGTGGCAGCACGCGCTTCACGGCCGGGACCGCAAAACGTTCGTCACATTCGAAGATTTTGGCAATTACATGCAGGAGGCCGGCGCCTTCGCCGCCGCCCTGACCAGCAAGGCGGCGGTCATCGCCGCGTTGGAACAGGAAGGCGCGAAGTTTGCCGCCTGGCTGGATTCGCTCTCGGAAACCGACCTGGCGACGACGATCGGATTTCCGGCACCCCTCGATCCGCCGCAGAAATCACGCTTCGAGATGCTCCTCGGCGTCAAGGAGCACGAGATGCATCACCGCGCCCAGTTGATGATTGTCCAGCGGCAGCTTGGCCTGGTGCCGCATCTCACCCGGGCACGCCAGGCGAGAACAGCGTAAAACCCCGTGCGCCGGTGCGCCGGTGCGCCGATGCGCCCGTGCGGGGTCTCGGACCGTCGCGCGTCGCAAAGGGCGGGCGCACCGGCGCATTGGCGCAAGGCGCACGGACAAGCGTCCTTAGAACCTGACGCCGAACGCCGCGTAGAACGTGTGCACGCTCGCCTTGATGTCGGTTTCCCCGAGCAGCGGGGCATCGTAGTCGGTGAAAATCGTGGTGTAGCGGTAGCCGACGTCGAGCAGCGAGTGAGTGCCGATGTCAAAGCGGACGCCGCCGCCGAACGAGACCAGGGGCTTGTTCTGGGCCTCGACGTCCGAGATGGCGTTGCCGAGATCGACGCCGCTGACCGTGACCTCGAATTTCGGCTTGACGTGCGCGATCCCGAACCCCGCGCCGGCAAAGACGTGGATCGAGCCTTGCGGCGTGATGTACCGCACGTTGCCCATGAAATACGTCGCCGGCAGGATCAACTTGGCCTGAGCGGGCAAGCCTTCCTGGAATTCATTGAGTTCGTCGAGGAGGCCCTTTGGCAGGACGTCCTGCATGTAGCCGCCCTCGACGTTGATGTCGATCGAGCCGAACGTCGCGCCCGCCAGGGCGCCGGCGAACGCGCGTTGCTGGGCGGCACTCGTCATGCCGCCGATCGCCTGGGTGTAGCCCCCCTGGGCCAGAGCTGGCGACGTCGCCAGGACGCCCGCCACCGCAAATCCGACCACTGCACTCACACGTCTCATCGTCATGGTCGCAATGATATCCGTGTGACCCGGGCTGTCACACACGCCCGCGACGATAGGCCTATGACCGCTGCCGATCCCCGCCGGATTGTCGACTTGAATGCGTACCGTAAGACCCGGGCGCGCAAGGCCCTGCCGCTGTTCGAAGGCGAGCGCGCGCCGCTTGGCGCCCCGGTTTCGCCGTTCCGGCCGCGCCCTGTGCTTTCGGCCCGTGCTCAGGCGCATCGCGCCCGCATGCTGGCGCACCTGGCGGGCGGTAGATAAGAGCGAATCACAGAGAGAAGGCCGAGAAACCCAGGAGTACTCTCTCGAGAGTTATCCCGCTCTTCTCGGGCTTCTCCCTGTGAATCTGCTCTTATGCTTTTCCCGCCGCGTCCGTCAGCGCGTTCCTGACGTCCCACAGGTCCGGGTAATACCGCACGTCGATGCGGCGGCCGAGCACCTCGACCGGCGTGCCTTGGGTGCCGATCACCTGGCCGCCGATGACGCGCTCGACCATCTTCAAGTGCAGGCCGCGCCACAGCACCAGGCGCTCATCCCAGTCGATCAGCCGTTCGGCGAGTTGAAAGAGCGCCTCGTGGGAGTGACTCTCGCGGTAGAGGGTCAGTAGATCAATTCCCGCGCGCTCGCGGGCGCGGGCGAAGGCCGCTCCGAGCTTTGGCGAAATCTCATGACTGGCCCGAAACCCCGGTGAGTCGAATCCGCTTCCGTGTCCGAGGGCGCGGCGCACGCCGTGGTAGTCCCACGGCGCGATGTGCTCGAGCATCAGCGTGTTGGCCGACACGAGATCGATCGCGTCAGTGGCGCGGCGCAACAGCCGCAACGCCGGCCAGACCTCGCCGCGATCGACGTGCAGGATCGCCTCGGCGACTTCGGCGCAGGCGAGCTTCAGCCACAGTTCGGATGCCTGGTGAATGGTCTGAAACAGCAGCTCGTCGCGATGAAGCATCTCGCCGGCAGGCTTTTGCAGCGCCAGCAGCTCATCGGTACGGAGGTAGCGCTCGTAGTCCGATTCGCCTCGTCCCGGCAGGACGGGCTTGTGGAGATCGCTCATATCCCATTCTGACTGATCCGGCGATCAGGCGATCCAGCGATTGCCGGATTGCCGCATCGAGGGCATTGCCGGATTGGATTGAAGAGCATCGACGCATTGCCGCAATCATTGACAGATTGCGAATTGCCCGATCGATGCGCCAATCCGGCAATCCGGCAATCCGGCAATCCGGCAATCCGGCAATC
>DASUGM010000311.1:0-4729 GCA_036274055.1 Vicinamibacterales bacterium
GGCTCAGGGCTCAGGGCTCGGTGTCGAAGATCACTGGTCACCGAGCCGTGAGCCGAGAGCCGTGAGCCGTGAGCCCTGAGCCCTGAGCCCTGAGCCGTATACGATGACAGCCTGATGTTCCGCGTCCAGACTCTCAACAACATCGCTGACGTCGGCCTCGCCCAGCTCCCGCGCGACGGCTATCAGATCGCAAACACCGTCGACGACCCGCATGTGCTGCTGGTCCGATCCGCGAGCCTGCACGGCAAGCCGATTCCGCCGTCGCTCCGCGCCGTCGGCCGGGCGGGCGCCGGCGTCAACAACATCCCGATCCCCGAGATCACGGCGCGCGGCATCCCGGTGTTCAACACGCCGGGCGCCAACGCCAACGCGGTGAAAGAGCTGGTGATTGCCGGGCTGATCATCGCCTGCCGTCAGATCTGCGCCGGGTGGGATTTCGCGCGCACGCTCGAAGGCGACGATGCGGCGTTGAACAAGGCGGTCGAGGCCGGCAAGAAGGATTTCGCCGGCATCGAGCTGCCGGGGCGCACGCTGGCGGTGCTCGGCCTGGGCGCGATCGGCAGGCTGGTCGCCAACACCAGCGTCGCGCTCGGGATGCAGGTCGTCGGTTTCGACCCCGGGCTGACAGTCGAGGGCGCGTGGCAGCTGGCGCCGAGCATCCGCCGCGCGCGATCGCTCGACGAAGCGATCGCCGGCGCCGACTTCGTCACCGTGCACGTGCCGCTGTCGGCGGCGACGAAGAACCTGATCAACGCCGACCGTCTGGCGACGCTCAAACCCGGCGCCGCGGTGCTCAACTTCGCGCGCGAGGGCATCGTCGACGAAGCGGCGATGGTCGCCGCGCTCGACGCCGGTCGCGCCCGTGCCTACGTCAGCGACTTCCCCACCAACCTGACCAAAAACCACCCGAAGTGCGTGACCCTGCCGCATCTGGGCGCGTCGACCGCCGAGGCCGAAGACAACTGCGCCGTCCTCGTCGTCGCGCAGGTGCGCGATTTCCTCGAGCACGGCAACGTCAGGAACTCGGTGAACTTCCCGGAGATCGCGTTGCCGCGGCGCACGCCGTATCGCGTCGCGATTACCCACGACAACGTGCCCAACATGCTCAGCCAGATCTCGGATGCGATCGGCAGCGCCGGCATCAACATCGCCGAGCTGGTCAACGGCTCGCGCGACGCGATCGCCTACACGCTGATCGATCTGGACTCGGCGCCGACCGACGGCGTGATCGCGGCGCTCGAGGGCATCGAGGGTGTCAAGCGGATCTCGCAGCTGGGGATGTAGGCAAAGCGATTCACAGGGAGAGGCACGAGAAGAGCAGGAGCCGATCAGAAGAGTTGGACTTGTAGAACCGCTCACGCGCTTCCTCTTGATTGTCTCCGTCTTCTCCCTGTAGATCCGCTCGTGGCAAGCGCACTTCACCCATCTCGCCTCACGCCCAGAGCGATCTCACAGGGAGAAGCACGAGCAGAGCGGGAGCAAAACCCGGAAGAGTGGCTTTGTAGAACCGCTCACGCGCTTCCTCGTGATTGTCTCCGTCTTCTCCCTGTAAATCCGCTCGTGGCAAGCGCACTTCACGCATCTCGCCTCACTCTCCTTGACAGCTTAGGAGAGTGAACGTAGTCTTCTCCTATACGTCTTAGGAGAAGAGATGCCTGACGCCGCCGATCTGCTCCCTGGAACCCTCGACCTGCTCGTCCTCAAGGCCGTCTCGCTCGGCACATTGCACGGCTATGGCGTCCTGCTGCGCATCCAGCAGATCACCGGCGGCGCGCTCCAGGTGCAGCAGGGCGCGCTCTACCCGGCGCTCTACCGGCTCGAGCAGCAGGCGTTGATCGACAGCGAATGGGGCACGTCGGAGAACAATCGGCGGGCGAAGTTCTACCGCCTCACGCCCGCCGGGCGCGCGCGGCTCGGCACCGAAACCGCCAGCTGGAAACGGCTTGCCGGCGCGATGGCGACGGCGTTGACCACGACGCGCAGCGAGATCTGAAGGATCGTCATGGCCCTACTGACGCAAGTGCTCGGCCGTATCCGCGCCGCCTGGCGCGTGCTGTGGGGATCACGGCAGCTCGAACGCGACATGCAGGACGAGATGCGCCTGCACATCGAGATGGAAGCCGAGCGCCTGACGCGCGAGATCGGACTCGACCCCGTCGAGGCGCGGCGGCGTGCGCATGTCCATTTCGGCGGCATCGAAGCCTACAAAGAAGCCGGACGCGACGTGCGCGGGCGAGGCTGGCTCGACGCGATGTCGGTCGACTTCCGGCTCGGCGTCCGCATGCTCGTCAAGCACCGCGGGCTGACGCTGACCGGCGGTTTCGCGATGGCCGTCGCGATCGGCATCGGCGCGACGGCCTTTGAAACACTCGGTGAACTGATCACGCCGTCGCTGCCCTTCGACGAAGGCGACCAGGTCGTTTCGATCCAGTACTCAGCGGCAAACGCGGCGGCGCGAGATCGCGGCGTCAGCGCGGACTTCGCGGTGTGGCGCGATCGGCTGACCTCGATCGTCGAGCTCGGCGCGTTCCGCACCGTGCAGCACAACCTGATCGCGCCGCCGGCGATGCCCGAGCCGATCAAACTCGCGGAGATGACGGCGTCGGGCTTCGCGATCGCGCGCACCGCGCCGGTGCTCGGCCGCTATCTGCTGCCCGCCGACGAAGATCCGACAACGCCGCCGGTCATCGTCATCGGCTTCAGGACTTGGCTGGCGCGATTCGCCGGCGATCCCGGCATCGTCGGCCGGGTCGTCAACCTCGGCGGCGTCGCGCACACGATCGTCGGCGTGATGCCAGACGACTTCGGCTTCCCGTTCGATCATCAGTTCTGGATTCCATTTCGTCTCCGCGCTGACCACGGCCGCCTCGACGGGCCGACCATCTATGTCTTCGGACGGCTCGGACGCGGTGTCTCGATGGAACAGGCCCAGGCTGAGCTGGCGACGATCGCCGGTCCAGCCGACGACGCCAGCGGCGACAGGCGCGCGGAACCGGCGCGCGCGGTCGTCGTGCCGTACACGCACGATCACGTCGATCTCGCCGAGCCCGGCATGGTGGTCCTCGTGCGCGCCGCCCAGCTCTTCACCGGCGCGCTGACCTTCGTCGTCGCTATCAACCTCGCGATTCTTTTCTATGCGCGCACCGTGACGCGAACCGGCGAGTTGTCGGTGCGCACCGCGCTCGGCGCCAGCCGCGCCCGCCTGCTGTCGCAGTTGTTCCTCGAAGCATTGGCGCTGGCGCTCGTCGGCGCCGCTGCCGGGCTCGGACTTTCGTCGGTAGCGCTCGGCTACCTGCAGGCCTTCGCCCGTGCGGCGGGTGGCGTGCCGTACTGGATCCGCTTCGACCTGTCATCGGCGACGGTCGCCGCCGCGCTGGGCCTGTCGATCATCGCCGCGCTGATCATGGGCGTGCTGCCCGGCCTGAAAGTGACCGGCCGCCGGCTGAATGCCAATCTCAATGCGCTCAACGGCCGATCCGGCACGCGGCTCGGTGCGATCTGGACCACGCTCGTCGTCTTGCAGGTGGCCGCCGCGGTCGCGGTACTGCCGGCGGCATGCTACCTCGCGTGGCAGACGGCGCTGCTCGAACTGCAGGGGCCTCAATTCGCCGCGGAGAAATTCGTGGTGACGACGCTGGCGATGCCGACGCACGACCGCGCGCCGGATCCAAGTCGTCTCGCCGACGAACAACGCGCCATCCTGACGCGCCTGCGCGCCGAGCCCAGCGTCGCGGCGGCGACCTTCTCGTCGAACGTCCCCGGGTTTGCGGCCGGCGCGCGGATTGAATTCGACGGCCGCGCGGTCGTCAACGCGCCGCCGACGGCAAACCTCGACGTCAGCCGGATGGACGTCGCCGCGGACATGCTCGACGTCTATGAGACCGACGTGCTCGCCGGCCGCCGTCTCGCCGCCGGCGACGTCGGCACCGCGAACGTCGTCGTCAATCGGACGTTCGCCCGTTGGTTGTCCGGCAACGGCACGCCGCTTGGTGCGCGGTTCCGTTACGGGAGCAGCTCGGTCCGGCCGATCGACGGCGCGTGGTTCGAGATCATCGGCGTGGTTCGCGATTTCCCGGAAGTCCCGGATGCGCTCAATCTGGACACGCCGGCGGTCGTCTTCCACGCAGCGGCGCCGGGGACGATTAATCCCGCGATTGTGTCGGTGCGATTCGATCGGGACGTGCCCGCCGGTTTCACCGATCGGATGAAACACATCGCGGCAGAGGTCGATCCGGCGCTGCAGATGCGCCAGCCGGTGCTGCTGCAGACCTACTACGATCGGGTCTATTCGCTGTGGCGATACCTGTCGATCGCCGCGGCACTCGCAACGCTGAGCGTGCTGGTGCTCTCGGCGGCGGGCATGTACGCGCTGATGTCTTTCACGGTGGCTCAACGGACGCGCGAGATCGGTATTCGCATCGCGCTGGGCGCGCGGCCGCGGCGGCTGCTGTTCAGCATCTTCGGGCGCGCGCTGCGCCAGCTCACGCTCGGGGTTGTCGCCGGATCGATCGTGTCGGGCCTGGCGGTTTCGGCCGTCGACATGGACGCCGCGGTGGCCGCCGGGCTGCTGCTCGCGGTCGCGTCGATCATGACGCTGGTCGGACTGCTTGCCGCGATCGGGCCGGCGCGGCGCAGCCTGCGGATTCCCGCAGCGGACGCGCTGCGGATCGACGCCTGAATCCTTTTCTTTCTTCTAGACATGTAGGACGTGTAGGCAGTGTAGGTAGTC
>DASUGM010000312.1:0-4912 GCA_036274055.1 Vicinamibacterales bacterium
GATCGGCGAGGACGTTGAGCACCGCTTCGGAGGGGTGCTCGTGACGTGCGGGCTCGATTCGTGACGGGCTCTCTGGCATCTTCGGCTGGCCGATGATTCACACACCGTGAGCCCTTATTCTACAGACACTTATGGCAATACGACGATAGATATGGCCGATCTCCTGGCCGATCTTTCCGGCCGATCTTCTGGTGTCTTCGCCAGAAGCCGCCGATGTCTGCCCCGGCCGGGTCGTTCAGAGTGTCAACGCGGACCGGCTGGGCCGGTTCCGCCCGCCGAGTCTGCCTCGGCGGATCTAACGACCGCGTTCTAGTTTTGCCGGCGAAACCGAAACGTCATCGCCAGGTAGATCGATCGGGGCCAAATGGCTCGCGGACCGAGCGTCCAAGGACGCTGCCGATGGCGCTTGCCGCAATGACCAGCGCCACTCGCGCAACTCTGACGCGCGTTGGAGTGAGTACGACGAAGGAACCACGGATGCTGTCGGTGGTGAGCAAATGGACCGTCTTGAGCAACAAGACGGCGAAGTAGATCGACACGATGGCTGGATCGGGCGGATGCGCGTTCTGATCGCAGCTCCATCCGTGAGAGGATTGCGTACTTGGGGCCGCAAAGCGACACGCCGCTCGTGTGGCCCACACTGAACCTCCCCCCTGAGCCCTGATCCGTGAGCCGTAAGCCTGATCTCGCAGCGCGCGTCGACGCGGTGTTCGACGACGACGGTCCGCTCACGACCGGGTTCGAACAATTCGAGCCGCGCGCTGGCCAGCGCCGCCTCGCCCGCGCAGTCGCCGAGACCTTCACGAACGGCGGCACTCTGATTGCCGAGGCCGGCACGGGCACCGGCAAGACGCTCGCCTATCTCGTTCCCGCCATCCTCGCCGATGAAAAAGTCCTGATCTCCACCGGCACGCGTACGCTTCAGGATCAGGTGTTCTTCAAGGATCTGCCGGCCGTGTCGCGCGCGCTCGGCAAGGACGTCACCGCCGTGTGCATGAAGGGGCGCTCGAACTACCTCTGCCTGCATCGCTTCGAGCGCTTGCGCGAGGCGGCGGCCGGGCTACAGCACGACGAGCGCCGCTGGTTTACCCGCATCGCCGACTGGCTCGGCACCACCGAGAGCGGCGATCGCAGCGAAATCGACGATCTGCCCGACGATCTGCCGTTGTGGTCGGAACTGACGGCCACCAGCGAGCAATGTCTGGGACGCGAATGCCCGCACTTCGCCGATTGCTTCATCACCAAAATGCGCGAGCGCGCCGCCGACGCGCAGATCGTCATCGTCAATCACCATCTGCTCTGCGCCGACGCGGCGGTGCGCCAGGATCGGTTCGGCGAGGTGATTCCGGAACGCGATCTCGCCGTGATCGACGAGGCGCATCAGCTCGAGGACGTCGTCACCCAGTACTTCGGCGTGTCGCTGAGCACGTATCGCATCGACGAGTTCGCGCGTGACGCGGCCCGTGTGGTGGGACGCGTCCCGGCCAACGACGTCGCGTTTTCGGTGTCGGTGAGCGAAGCGCTGTCGGACGTGCAGATGGCGGCGCGGCGGCTGTTCGACATCGCCCGCATCGACACCCGCCGCGGCAGCGGCGGCGATCGCGCCACGCTCACGCACGAGGCCGCGCTGCGCCTCGCCGAGCCCGGCGCGGGGCTGACCGACGCGCTCGATCGCGTGATCGCTCGGATATCACGACGAGGCGCGGAGGGGGCGGAGACGCAGAGAGAGCCGGGGACCGAAGACATCAAGACCATTGCGGCGCGCGCGATGGCGATCCGCGACGACCTCAAGATCCTGCTTGCCGCCGACGATCCGGCCTACGTGCATTTCGTCGAGAGCCGCGGCCGCGGCGTGTTCCTCCGCGCCGCGCCGATTGATGCGTCGGCGCTGATCCGCCAGCACATCCTCGGATCGCGACGGGCGACGGTGCTGACGTCGGCGACGCTCACCGTCGAAGGATCGTTTCAGTATGCAGCGGCGCGGCTCGGGGCAGAGGATCCGATCACGCTGCGGCTGCCGTCCGAGTTCGACTACCGGTCGCAGGCCGTGCTGTATCTCCCGCAGGACATGCCGGATCCTCGGTCAGAGGAATTCAACGCCGCCGCCGCGTGGATGATCACGCAGATTCTCGAGCACAGCCGCGGCCGCGCCTTCGTGCTGTTCACGTCATACGCGGCGATGCATGACGTGCGCGCGCGGATCGAATCCCGCCTCTCGTGGCCGCTGCTCGTGCAAGGCACCGCGCCACGAACGGCCCTGTTGCGCGACTTTCGCGCCACGCCCCACGCGGTGCTGCTGGCGACCTCGAGCTTCTGGCAGGGCGTCGACGTCGCCGGCGACGCTCTGAGCTGCGTGATCATCGATCGCCTGCCGTTTGCATCGCCCGGCGACCCCCTGGTGGCGGCGAGGATCGCAGCCGTGCAGGCACGCGGCGGCCACGCGTTCAATGACTATCAGGTGCCTCTGGCGACGCTGACCCTGCTCCAGGGGCTCGGGCGGCTGATTCGGACCCGCGACGATCGCGGCGTGCTGGCTGTCCTCGACCCGCGGCTGACGCGGATGAGCTACGGGCGCCGGTTCCTGGCCTCCCTGCCGCCGGCGCCGATGACCGACGACCTCGACGTCGTGGCCAGGTTCTTCGCCGCCACGCCGGACGACTGACCGTACGTGTAAAATCTGTGGACACGCACTCCAGGAGGATTTCCCGATGAGGAACAAGAGTTTCGCCCGCGGCTTCATCATCGCCGCCGTCGCGCTGGCTCTGGCTGCCGTCGCGGCGCCGGCCTACGCCCAAGCCGGTAACCTGAAGGGAAAGGTCGTCGACGCCAACGGCAAGGGCGTCCCCGACGCTGAAGTGAACCTCGAATACAACGGACCGATGAAGCTGTCGGCCAAGGTCATGACCGACAAGAACGGCGAGTGGGTCAAGGTCGGCTTGCGATCGGACGCCGCCGGCGGCCCGACCTGGACGATCAACGTCAAGAAAGGCGATCTCGTCGGCTACAAGCGCGGCGTCGCCGTCATGATTGGCGTGATGACGAAAGTTGACGACATCGTCCTTGGCCCAGCCAGCGCCGCGGCGAAGGAAGCGCCCAAAGGGATGTCGGCCGACGAGGTCAAGAAAGCCAACGAGAAGCAGCTCGCGCTCGAGAAATTGTTCACCGACGCGAACGCCGCAATCGAGGCCAACAACTACGACGAGGCGATCAGCAAGCTGACGACGATGACGACCGAGGTCCCGACATGCGCCGCGTGCCAGGTCAAGCTCGGCGAGGTCTACGGGAAGAAGGGCGACCTCGCCAACGCCGAGAAGGCATTCCTCGCGGCCATCGCGATCGACGACAAGCAGGTGGATGCGTACTCGCAGCTGTCGACGATCTACAACGGTCAGAAGAAGTTCGACGAAGCGATGAAGATGAGCACGAAGGCCAACGAGCTGATGAGCGCGGCCGGCGGCAGCGCCGCGGCTGCGGGCGGCGACGCCACCAGCCTGTTCAACCAGGGCATCATCATGTGGAATCAGGGCAAGGCCGCCGAAGCCGCGGCGCTCTTCGAAAAGTCCGCCAAGGCCGACCCGAAGATGGCTGACGCGCAGTATTACCTCGGCTTGTCCCTCTACAGCTCCGGCAAGATGGCCGAGGCGAAGGCGCCGCTGCAGGAGTACCTGAAGCTGGCGCCGACCGGGACCAACGCCGCCGCCGCCAAAGGCCTGCTCGACACGATCAAGTAGCAATGCCGCGCGACGCGGACATTGCAGAGTCTCTCGACGCCGTGCGCCGCCGCATCACTGCGGCGGCGCAGCGTGCCCGTCGCGACCCCGCCGCCATCGCTCTGATCGCCGTTTCCAAGACGTTTGGCGACGACGTCATCCGCGCCGCCGTCAACGCCGGCCAGCGCGCTTTCGGCGAAAACCGGGTCCAGGAAGCCGCCGCGAAGATCGACGCGCTCGCGTCACTCGGGCTCGAGTGGCACCTGATCGGCCACCTGCAGTCGAACAAAGCGAAGAAGGCCGCGGCCTCGTTCGCGTGGATCGAGTCGATCGACTCGCGCGAGCTGTTGAGCAAGATCGACGCGGCGGCGGTCGAGCACGGCACCTCCCCACGGGTGCTCGTCCAGGTCGATCTGGCGCGCGAAGCCACCAAACACGGCGCCGTCGCCGCCGAGATCTCGGACATCGTCAACGCTGCGCTCGACGCCAGGGCGGTTCGGCTCGAAGGGCTGATGATCGTGCCGCCGTTTCCCGATCACGCCGAAGACTCGCGGCCATGGTTCAGGCAGCTGCGCGAGCTGCGCGACGCGCTCGTTGCCGGCGGCGCGCCCGCCGATCGATTGAGCCAGCTGTCCATGGGCATGAGCCACGACTACGAGGTCGCGATCGAAGAAGGCGCGACGATGGTCAGGGTGGGGACGGCGATTTTCGGGCGGCGGTGATCTGAAGATCAGTCTTGGGTCTTGGGTCTTGGGTCGCGCCTGGGGCCTGGGCCTGGGGCCTGGGGCCTGGGGCCTGGGGCCTGGGGCCTTGAGGATGTGGTGATTGGGCCGAGTTGAGGTTCGCGTGGTTCCGCGTTCGCCGCGCACCGCGATTGACGGTGTCCGCGACGGCCGCGTCGTCGTCCGCGTCAATGCGCCGCCGGTGGACGGGGCCGCCAATGACGCGGTGATTGCGGCGCTGGCCGAGGCACTCGGCGTGCCGAAGCGCGACATTCGGATCGCCACCGGCGTCACGTCGCGAAACAAGTCCCTCGAGATCGCCGGCCTGTCGCGCGAGGAGATCGCGCGCCGGCTGGGAACGTGACAGGATTTCGTCGTGCTGCTGATTGAACATCTCGACCAGCTCTACACCGTGGCCGGGCCGGCGCCGCGCGCCGGCGCGCGGCAGGGCGACATCGCGCCGATCACGGACGCCGCGAT
>DASUGM010000313.1:0-17282 GCA_036274055.1 Vicinamibacterales bacterium
CGAGCCGTCCAGATCGACCCCGCACGGGCGTTACGGGTCGATTAGCAGAACGGTACTTCGGGTACTTCGGGTACGCGGGGTACGTCGGGTACCAGGAACCTGGCTTCGCCTGGCCCACTTTCTAGGCAGGTACCAGTCACGCTGCAAGGAGTACCTGCTTAGAAAGTAGGCCAGGCGAAGCCGCGTTCCTGGTACCCGACGAACCCCGCGTACCCGTCGTACCCGAAGTACCGGTCGGGTTCCCGCCCCCCCCATCTTTTTGCCCAGATTCATCGTCTGTACTGATAGCCGCCACGCCGCCTGCCGATAGTCCGTGCAGGGAGATGCACCATGTCGCAGGTACAGCCATGGCTGGGCGTGACCAACGCGCAGGCGCTGCGGTTCTTCTTCGAGCGGCTGCGCGACGTCGCGGGTGAGGACACCGCGCCGGAAGGCGAGTTGCTCTACAACGCCAGCGTTCTCGCGCATTTCGCAACGACGTCGATCGCGTCGACGGCGGATTTTCCGCCGAGTCCAGCGAGCCTGTCGACGGTGTTCGACGTGTTCGTGCTCGACCATAGCCAGCACACCGATCCGGACATCATGGAAGCGGCCGGCTCGCAGTGCCTGATGCTGACCGGGTTCTTCCAGGACCAGCTCAGGCGCCGCCACAACGTCGACTGGTTCGCCAACCTCGGCGCCCGGTTCTACATCTCGGCGGCGCTGCTTTCCCGCGATGCTGCCCGCATCCGCCTGCTGCGGCGGATGGGAGCGCGGTTCGGGTACTGGAGAAAGCAGCAGCGCCGACTGGCGAAGGAGTTAAGGGAAGAGGCGCATCTGTTCAGGTGGCAGGTGAACTGAGTGAAAAGCGCCCGCCCAAAGAGCCTTCAACATGGAGGGCGTGGAGAAGACTGTTTTTCGAAACCCTGGCGAGATGCGTGCTGAGGAAAGAACAAATCGAGCTCGGAGTTCATGAAGAGCGAGCCTGACAGCTGCGATCGGATCTCCTTCATGTGCTCCATCCGAATTTGTGTTCTTGACTCAAAACGCATCTCGCGAGGTTTTCCAAAGAAGTAGGTTTTCTTCATGTTGAAGGCTCTTGGGACAAGCGCACTTCACTCATCTCGCCCCACCCCCAACCTCCGCAACTTCTCGAGGTTGTCCCGCGCCGGCGCATAGCTCGGATCAATCTGCAACGCGCGCTGGACGTGGCGCAACGCCTCCGCGTAGCGGCGGGCAGAGCCCAGCGCTCCGCCGTAGTTGTTCTCGATAATCGCCGAGTCGGGGTTGAGCTCGACGGCGCGCGCGTAGTGCGCCAGCGCGTCGCCGATCCGCCGCTGCGACATCAGCAGGTCGGCGAGGTTGTTGTGGGCGTCGGGATAATCCGGATTGATGGCCAGCGACCGGTTGAACGCGGTCTCGGACTCGGCGGGCCGGTGCATGGCGCCGAGGACGTTGCCGAGATTGAAGAACAGCCGCTCGTCGCGCGGCGAAAGCGTCACCGCGCGCTGGAAGTGCGTCAGCGCCTCGGGCAGGCGGCGCTGCTCCATCAACACGATCCCGAGGTTGTTGTAGAGGTCGGCGTTCTTCGCCTTCAGCCGCAGCGCCGCCTCGAGGTGCGGCAGCGCCTCCGCGAAACGGCCGACCTCGACATAGGTGCCGCCGAGCGCGGCGCGATAGTCGGCGTTGGCCGGTGACTCACGAACGCGCTGCTCGGCCATCTCGATGTTCGCGCGCGTGTCGCGCTCGGCAAACGACTGCATCAGCAGCTGCGTCTCGTCTCGCGATCCGGTCAGCATCTGCAGGCCGAGATCGGCCATCTCGTCGGTGGACTTCGGACCGGCGCGGACGCGCTGCGGCGGATGATGCGGATTCTCGGCGTTCTGCGCCGAGTTGTCGTAGGTGTAGCGCAGCGACAACACCGTGCCGCGCGGCAGCGCCACCGGCGTGACGAAACGATACGCCTGCTGCCAGTGGAAGCTCCATTGCTTGATGTGAATCAGCGTCCGCATCACTCCGCCGGGCGGCGCCGCGGTGACGATCATCTCCTTGCCGAGATAGTGCGCGTGCGGATAGATGCTCAGCAGCGTCACCGCCACCGGCAGTTCCCAGGTGTCGGTGACCGCGTAGTCGGCCTGGCCGGCCGGAATGTCGATCAGCTTCACGCCCATCCGCACCGTCACCGGAGATCGAACCGGCGGCGTTGGCGTGAAGAACAGCCCGACCGTCGGTTGAATGGTCAGTGCTTTGGCGGTCGGAATCGCGTGGACCTCAATCACCAGATCGTCGCCGCGCTCGATCCGCCACGGCATGCCTTCGGCCGAGACGATCGGACCGCTGCCCGGCGCCCAGCCGATGAAGTGTCCGTCCGGATCCTGGCCGGGTTGCCAGTTCATCCCGTCGAAACCCGGCTGGCCGTCTTCGCCGTCGCGACGCCGCGACGACGATGTGCGATCGACACGAATCACCGCGTGATGAATCGGCGCGCCGTTGGTCTTGAACTCGACGGCGCGGACGAACGCGCCGGCGGTCAGCCTGGTGCGGACGACGAGATTGCGATAGGTGTCGCCGCTCCCGGCCTTGACGGCATACGCGCGCTCGGGCGTCAGCACGAGGTCGGGCGTCCCGCTCTGCCAGCCCGCGGGGAAGACCGGCGGCGTCGGCGCATCAGCCGGATTGCCTTCGGGCGCGCCGGCGCTGGCCCAGCGCTGGAGGGTCGCGATCTGCTCGGCGCGGAGCCGGCGATCGCCGTGAAACGCGAACTCCCCCGGCTCGGGCAGCCACGGCGGCATGTGACGTGCCTGCGTCTGCTCCACAATTTCGTCGGCCCGGCCGGCGGCGTCGGCGTAGGTCAGCAGCGAGAATGGCGCCGCTTCGCCGGGACGATGGCAGCGCGCGCAGTTGGCGTAGAGAATCGGCTGGACGTCACGATAAAAGGTCACCGTGGCCGGGGTCGCCGCAGGCTCGGAGGGGCCGCCGCTGCAACCGGCCGCGGCGACCAACGCCGCAGCCGTCGCGGCGACGAAGGGCGTGAAAACTCGCATCAGAAAGCGAGCCTAGCACGCACACTCAAAAAGGGACCGGGTCGCTTTTTACGTAAACCGTAAAAAGCGACCCGGTCCCTTTTTCTACCAGGCGATCTTGCTCCCCAGCTCGATCAGCACCGATGGCTCGGTCTGCTTGCGGATGTGCAGCGTGACCCCCGCCGGTTTCTTCTGCTTGATCCGCTTGACGGCCGCGGCGACGTCGTTGGTCAACCAGAGGTGATATTTCCCCTTCGGCCGCGCCTTGAAGATCAAGTCGAACGTCGGCGGATCCGGATTGCCGTCCCGGCCGTTGGCGGAAAACACGTAGTGATCGGCGACGATCGTCTCGAACAGCTCGGCCGCGGCGTTGCGGATGCTGCCGTGATGCGGCACCTTGAAGACGTCGATGCTGATCTTGCCGTTCTTCAACAGATTGGCCTCGCGCAGGCTGTCGAGGATGAAATCGCCGCGCGCGTCGCCGGTCAGCAGCATCCGCTTGCCGTCGAACTCCGCCAGAACGACGACGCTCGACAGGTTGTGAATCGAGGTGTCGACGAACTCCGCGGCCAGCGCCTGCAGATCCGCCGGGGCCAGCTCGGAGCCGCCGCCCTGCCCCTTCTTCTTTTTCTTCTTCGCGAGCAGCGCCTGGACTTCCTTGTCCCATTTCTTGTTCAGCGCGTCGAGCTCGGCCTGGCGCGGCCCGAGCACGGTGAACTTCAGATCGCTCCCGATGTTGAGCGACGGCGACGTCTTCGTGAACAACAGCATGTCGTCGAAGCCGGTATTCATGTTCAGCCCGAGCGCGTCGGCGTCGAGCCTGAGCTGCCGTCCCTGCGCGACACTGGCGACGATCGCCGCGCCCTCCGGCGTCTTCGGCTTCGCCGAGGCGAACAGCTGCGCGCCGACGCTGGCGCTGACCTTGCCGGCAATATCGTCGAAGCTGTTGTGCCAGAGCGTGAGGATGTCGTACGGCAACTGCGTGCCGCTGTCGTTGAGGTCGCGCAGCATCCTGGTCAAGTCAAGGACGCCGGTGATGTGGTCGTCGTCGATGTGGCTGACCATCAGCATGCGGATCTCGAGCACGCCGCCGCCGCGCGCGGTCTGGATCGCCTTGAGCCGCGGGCCCAGCGATAACTTGAAGAGCCCCTTCGGCCCGCCGTCGATGACGATGAACCGCGGCTTGGCAACCGGCCCGTAGTGCAGAATCAGCGAGTCGCCGTGGGCCGCCTGCAGCGCTTCGAGCGTGAACACTCCAGCCATGACACCTGCCTCCAGGCAATCCGGTCAGACGGATTGCAGTGCCCGCAACGCGTCGATCATCCCGGCGCCCTGGAAGTAGCGCTCGCGGCCGAGATCCGTCGCCGTGGTGCAGAGAATCTTCTTCACCCGTACTGGCTGACCGACGAACTCGCGATGCCGCGCCATCAGCAGCGCCGCGACGCCGCTCACGTGTGGCGCCGCCATGCTCGTGCCGTCCTTGGCGCCGTAGGCGTCGTTGGGGACCGTCGAGTAAACGCGCTCGCCCGGACCGAGCACGTCAGGCTTGATCCGGCCGTCACCGGTGGGGCCGCGACTCGAGAAGTAGCTGACGCCGTAGGTATGCGGCTCGTAGCGGTGCGTCGAGCCGACGGTGATCACCGACTCGGCGTTGCCCGGATCGGTGATGCTGATCGCGCGATACGCCTCGAGCTCGCCGCCGGAAGTCAAGACCCGCTCGTAACCGCGGTTGCCCGCCGCGGCGACGACGACGACGCCGCTGGCGACGAGGCGATCGCATTCGTCGCAGATCGGCGTGCGCCCGCAGGCGAAGTTCTCGACGTCATGAAGCAGCGACAGGCTCAGGTTGACGCCGTGAATGATCGGCTGATCGGCGCGGGCGTTGAGATAGCGGATGAACTGCAGCGCGGCGATGATTGAGAACTCTTCGCCGCGGCCGTTGTCGTCGAGGACGCGAAAATCGTAGAGCCCGATGTCGCGGCAGACGCCGTAGTACTTCTCGGCGTCATCGCTGGCGCCGATGATCCCGGCGACGTGGGTGCCGTGATCGTGGATCGGCGGCCGATAGCCGCCGGTGTCGCTCAGGTCGGTCATCGGCAGCTCGATCATCGGCTCGAGCGTGGCCCAGTCGAGCGACTGCCCCGAGCGCAGGCGGCGGCGCATGTCCTTGAAACGCCGATCGGATTCTTCGAGATCGACGTTGGCGATCGGCGTGGCCGGGCCCGTCGTCGGATGCGAATCGAGGCTGAGCAGCTGGCGGAGCCGGGTGAAATCGTAGGTCGCCTTGACCCGGCTGGTGGGGGCGGCGTTGGCGGCTGGGGTCTGACCCCCTGGGGCCCCTGGGGTCTGACCCGTGTTTGACCCCATCCGGAACGCCGGGTGACGCGCATCGATGCCGCTGTCGACCACGGCCCACGCCAGCTCGTTGCACTTGATGTCGAACAGCAGCCGCGCCGCGTCGGACTTGGTGGCGGGCACCGAGCGCCGGATCGCGATCAGCGATTGGCGATTGAGCGCGATGCTCCACAGCGGCGTCGCCACCATCGGGGTGCCCCGCTTCTTCACCGATTGCGCGTGCCACTCCCGCGCTTCGGCGACCCACTGCCGGAAGAGCGCCGACTGTGCCTGGTCGTCGTCAACGATGGCGCAGAATTCCCGGTAGTCGGCGACGGTCGCGCCCGAGTTGCGATTGGCCGGCTGCGTCGCCACCCACGGATCGTCGTCCTCGGCGGCCCGGATGGCGCGCGCGCGTGTCGGCCGCTGCGCGCACAGCGCGATCACGCCGACGAGCCGCTCCATCCACGCGAGTTCGTCTTCACGCTGTTGCTTGTCGCGCTTCGTTTCTTCTTTGTCGGGGCACAGTACCGGGTCGAGCAGATTCCGCTTCCACCACGGGCTCAGGGGCAGAACGCAGGTCACCAGTTCCTTGAACGTCAGCGAGGCGGCTACCGACGTCTGGTTGACCGATACTGTCCACGTCGGTTTCGTCAGCGGCGAGTCGTCGTACTTGTTGAGGGGCCGGGCACCGCCGCCGATCGCCGGACGTTCTATTGTCGTGAACGCCGCATCGAGTCCGTCGAGGATCGCGCGGGCGAGCAGTCCGGCGGTCTGGTCGCGGTGAGGCGTGAGCAACAGATCGACGCGGACATCCGGGTTGCGGCAGTATTCGACGCCGCCTGACAGCCACACTTCCGGCAGAATCGGCGAGTCCTGCGTAAATCGTTTGGTCTTGTCGTCCCGTTTGTCGCGCTTGTTCGGGTCGGGCATCTCGAAGACGAGCTTCCTCAGCCAATCGCGTTCGACGCGCATAGAAACCTCTGCCGTGACTTGAGACGGACGCGCGGTGGGGATTCGCGTTCCGGGGCGGAATGAGTCTACCCTCTCGAGCGTCATGCTCAGCCGTCGAACCGTCGTCTGCCTGTTCCTCGCCTGCGGCGCCTGGGCGGGCATGCCGCGCGCGCAGGCGCTCCCCTATCGCGATGCGCGTCTGCCCGTCGCCGATCGCGTCCGCGACCTGCTCGGCCGGATGACGCTCGAAGAAAAGTTCTGGCAGCTGTTCATGCTCCCAGGCGATCTCGACACGCCGGCCAACGATTACTCGCACGGCATCTTCGGCCTGCAGATTTCCGTCGCGCCCCGCGAGACGTCTGGCGGACCCGGCCATGATCCGACGCCCGACGCCGCCGCACGCGCGCACGCCGATCGCATCAACGCGATCCAGCGCTACTTCGTCGAGAAGACGCGCCTCGCCATTCCGATCATCCCGTTCGAGGAAGCGGTGCACGGCCTCGCCCGCGACGGCGCGACGATGTTCCCGGCCGCGATTGCCATGGCCGCGAGCTGGGACACGACGCTGGTCTCGCGCATCGCGCAGGCGATCGCCCGCGAGACCGGCAGCCGCGGTATCCGCCAGGTGCTGTCTCCGGTGATCAACATCGCCGACGACGTCCGTTGGGGCCGCGTCGAGGAGACCTACGGCGAAGATCCGTTCATGAACGCGGAAATGGGCACCGCGTTCATCGACGCGTTCGAGCGCGCCGGCATCATCACCACGCCCAAGCATCTCGTCGCCAACGTCGGTGAAGGCGGCCGTGACAGCTACCCCATCGATCACAGCGAGCGACTGCTGTTCGAGCGCTACCTGCCGCCGTTCGCCGCCGCGATCGCGCGCGGGCGCGCGCGATCGATCATGACCGCCTACAACTCGGTGGACGGAACGCCGGCGACGCAGAACGCGCGGCTGATGAACGGGATCGTGAAGAACGAGTGGGGCTTCACGGGCTTCGTGATCTCGGACGCGTCGGCCACCGGCGGCGCGACGGTCCTGCACATGACCGAGCCCAACACGCCGGAGGCGACGCGCCATGCCTTCGAGTCCGGCCTCGACGTCGTTTTTCAATCGCAGTACGGCCAGCAGCGCCCGTATCTCGATGCGTTTCAACGCGGGCTGATTCCGCAACCCGTAATCGACGCGGCGGTCGCGCGAGTGCTGCGCGCGAAATTCGAGCTCGGCCTGTTCGAGCAGCCATACGTCGACGCGGCCGCGGCCGCGTCCGCCAACGGCAGCGCCGAACACCTCGCGCTGGCCCGCTCCGCCGCTGCGGCGTCGATGGTGCTCCTGCGCAATGACCGTGGCACGCTGCCGCTCGCGAAGACGCTGACGAGCCTCGCCGTGATCGGCGTCGACGCCGAGGAAGGCCGGCTCGGCGGCTACAGCGGCCCGGGCGTCCGCAAGATTTCGATGCTCGACGGGCTGCGGGCGAAGCTCGGCGCCTCGCGCGTGGCCTATGCGCCAGGACCGGGCCGGCTGATCACGACGACCGTGACCGTGCCGGCCGAGGCGCTGTCGTCGCCCGGCGCCAACGGCGCGCAAGCGCGCGGACTCGCCGGCGAGTACTTCGACAACAACCGATTCGACGGCGTGCCGCGCTTGACACGTACCGACCCGCGGATCGACTTTCGCTGGACGCTGAATTCTCCCGGCCGCGGGATCCCGTTCGACTGGTACTCCGCGCGCTGGACAGGCTCGATCACCGCGCCGGCATCCGGCGTCGCGCGCATCGGCATCGAAGGCAATGACGGCTACCGCCTCTATCTCGACGGCGCGTTGACGATCGACAACTGGATCAAGAAGTCCTACGGCACGACGCTCGCCGACGCCGCGTGGGCGCCGGGCTCGACCCATCAGATCCGGCTCGAGTATTTCGAAAGCACCGGAAACGCGAGGCTCAAGCTGGTCTGGGACGCGGGCGTCACCGACGACAGCGCCGCGAAGATCGACGCCGCCGCGGCCCTCGCCGGACAAAGCGCCGCGGCAATCATCGTCGCCGGCGTCGAGGAGGGCGAGTTTCGCGATCGCGCCTACCTGAAGTTGCCGGGCGCGCAGGAAGAATTGATCCGGCGCGTCGCCGCCACCGGCACTCCCACGATTGTCGTCATCGTCGGTGGCAGCGCGGTGACGATGTCGGCGTGGATCGATGAGGCCGACGCGATCGTCGACGCCTGGTATCCCGGCGAGCAAGGCGGCGCGGCTCTGGCCGACGTGCTGTTCGGCGATGCGAATCCCGCCGGCCGGCTGCCGATCACCTTTCCGATGTCCGAGGGCCAGCTGCCGCTCTCGTACAACCACAAGCCCACCGGCCGCGGCGATGACTACCTGGATCTCACGGGGATGCCCCTCTTTCCGTTCGGCTTCGGGCTGAGCTACACGACCTTCGAGTATTCGGCGCTGCAGATCGAGCCGGCGGTGATCGGGCCGGCGGGCCGTGCGACGATCCGCTGCCGCGTCCGCAACACCGGCACGCGTGCCGGCGACGAAGTCGTGCAGCTCTACCTGCGCGACGTGCTCGCCAGCGTCGCCCGACCGATCATGGAATTGAAGGGATTCACCCGGGTCGCGTTGGCGCCGGGCGCGTCGACGGAGATCACGTTTACGATTGGAGCAGAAGCGCTGCGGATGCTGGACCGCGACATGCATTGGGTGGTCGAGCCCGGTCTCTTCCGCGTGATGATCGGCGCAACGTCGAAAGACATCCGGCTCCGCGGCGAGCTGACGGTGAAATAGATCATGGCGCACACGATCGAACGGGCCACCAGCGCGCGGTCGAAATGCCGCGGCTGCGGCGAGCGGATTGCGAACGGAGATCTCCGGCTCGGCGAGCGTCTACCGAATCCCTTCGGTGACGAGGGCCAGGAGATGACGCACTGGTTTCATCTCGTCTGCGCCGCGTATCGCCGGCCGCAGGCGTTCCTCGACGCGCTGGCCGCGACCGAAGCGCCCATCGACGATCGTGAGACGCTCGAACGTGAAGCCAGGGCGGGCGTGCAATTTCACCGCTTGCCCCGCTGTAACGCCGCCGAACGCGCCGCCACCGGCCGCGCCGCGTGCCGGCAGTGCAAGGCCCCGATCGCGAAGGACAGCTGGCGGATCTCGCTCCTCTACTACGAGGACGGACGGTTCTCGCCGTCCGGTTACGTGCATCCGACATGCGCGGCCGCTTTCTTCGAGACCGCCGACATCATGCCGCGAGTGCGGCGCTTTTCACCGGCGCTTGGCGAGGCGGACTTCGCGGAGATTCAGAAGGAGATCGGCGCGGTGTAGGCCGGGCTCACGCCCCGCCCCGGCACACACCCGTCAACGTCGTCGTCGGCGCGTCGTGCCAGGCCGCGGCCAGATCTGCGTCGTCGCGGTAGACGCGGTTCGGCAGCAGGCGGGCTTCGACCTCGAGCGACACGCTCACAGCCCCGAACGGATCCGGCGACACCACGACGATTTCACCGCCGTCGCCGGCGATGTGATGGCCGAACGCGTCCTGGGCTTCCGTCCAGCCATTGCAGAAGGTCAGCGAGATGAGATCGGCGAGGCGGAGGAAGGCGTAGTCGCGGTGGAGATCCTCGAGTGACACGGCGGCCGCGGCCGCGTACTTGGCGCGGAGAACGGCCTGCGCCGCGAAGAACGGCGCCCAGTCCACATCGGCGCGAAAGCGATCGAAGATGACGATCGAGTGCTCGGCCACGAGCGCCGCCGCGAATGGATCGTCAGCGAGCCGGTTGACGCCGCGCGGCCAGACGCCGCGGCGAGCGTCCATTGGCAGGGTGATGAAATCGGCGATGCGGCCGTCAGCCAGGCGCATCGGCGACGCGTCCACTTCAGTCCAGCCGTTGTCGTGCTGTTCGATGGCGTGCAGGATCGAGTCGCGCCGCGGATGATCGGCGAGGCCGCCGGTCGCCCACGGCTCCATGATCCGCCGCGCGAGCGCGGCGTGCGCCGGTTGAGTGATCAGGTGCAGAGTGCCGCCTGCGGGCCGGACGATCATCGTTCAGCGAACGTATCAGAAGCGTCAGCGAATTACCCAGACACCGTTGTCGCAGCCAACGGTTTGTCCCGCGCCAGTGATTGGCGGCGTGCCGAGGCACTGTGGCGTGGGCGGCGGCGGTGTGACGGATGTGCCGCCCGGCGGTGGCGTGGTGCCGCCCGGCAGCGTTGTGCTGCCGCCGCTGGTCGTACCTGGCGCCATCCACACGCCGTTGATACACGTGTACTGGTTTGCCGGCGGCACGGTGACGCACCCGGCGGCGCGGCCCGGGCCGACGCCGCCCATCGGCGTCGCTGCGGTCGCGGTCCAGACCGAGTTGACGCACGTCCACGTCGGATCGGGGGCGACCGCGCCGTCGATGCAGCGGCTGCCGAGCGTGATCGTGGCGCTCCCGGATACGCGCGGATGGAACGACGGCACCTGATCGGGACGCAGCGTGATGACTTCGACCTCAGCACGTCGCGAGTGCGCCAGCAGGAGTCCGCCCGTCCATGCGAGTGCCGCTGCCAGCACGAGCAGCAAGAGACGACGCTTGCCTGGCATCTCAACATGAGCTGCAAGGCATGTACCTCGGCTGACGTCTACAGGAAGCGCTGATCGTCGGCCGAAGGTCCGTAGATCGACGGCACTTTGGCGTCGAGCAAGCGCAGGTACACCGTCAACTGTCCCCGATGGTGCGCCCAGTGGTTGATGGTGTCGCGAATCACGATGTGCCGCGGATCTTCAGCGGCGACATGACCGCCCGCCAGCAACTTCCACTTCGTCGTGAGGATGTAGTGATCGTCGCGTTTTCGCAGCGACTCATACGCCTTGGCGAGCAGTTGATCGTGCACGGCGACGAGCTGGTCCATGGCCGGCGGCTTGTACTGGCCGCCGCCGGCCGGCGGGGCGACGTCAAGCTCGTCCTGGTCGATGATGAGCGAAAACCACGACGGCATCGATGCCACCAGTCCAGCCAGACGACCGAAAGGCATCGACTTGGCGTGGGGCTTCCAGTCGTCCTTGCCTTGCGGCACTTCGGCGAGTACCCTGCGCGTCCGCGGGGCTTCGCGTTCCAGTTCGGCGATGAATTGATCGATGAGGGTCATGATTTCGAGTCTATACTCCGCGCATCCTTGATTCCGCACTCATCTACGGGAGACTGAGCTATGAGCGACGCGCTGACGAAACTCTTCAGTGATTTTGATCGGAGCCTGCTGTCACGGCGCCGGTTGTTGCAGGCGCTCGGCGCCGCCGCCGTGGTTCGCCCGGTGTCGATGTTCGCGCAGGGTCAGTGCGGCGGCGCGCGCGCCGGCACACCCGAGTGCGACACCACGCCGGCCAAGGCGCCGTTCGCCGCGACCGGCTGGCAGACCGTTTGGCTCGACTACTTCTCGATGCAGGTCGCCGACTATCAAAAGGAAGCGGCGTACTTCGCGACGCTGATGAACTGGCCGATCCGCAGCGATGACGGCAAGCAGGCGCTGCTCGACATCGGCGACATCGGCGGGCTGTTGATTCGCGGCGGCTACACCCCGCCTTCGCCCCCTGCGGGGGCTTCGGCGGGCGCGCCGGCTCGCGGCAATGCCGCGGGCGCTGCAGCGGCAGCCGGCGGTGCGGCAGGCGGCGGCGCGGCAGGTAGCGGCGCGCCCGGCGGCGGGCGCGGGGGTGGCGGCGGCGGACGCGGACCGCGGATGGCGACGTTCGACTCGTTCTGCTTCGGCATCGCACCGTGGGACACGAAGAAGGTCGAAGCCGAGTTGAAAGCGCGCGGGTTGAACCCAATCGCCGATCATCGCGGCAACGACTTCCAGAGCTTCCACGTGAAAGATCCGAACGGCTGGGATCTGCAGTTGAGCAATGGCTCGCGTCAGAATCGCCGCCGCGGCCCGGCCAACGCCAAGATGGTCGCGCCGGCGCCGTTCGACAAGACCGCGTGGAAGACGCTCTTCGTCGACCACATCTCGTTCGAGGTCTCGAACTACAAGGAAGCGGTCGCGTTCTACGAGGCGCTGATCGGCTGGAAGCCCGGCCAGGACGAGGGCAGCCAGAACGAAGTCAAGATCGGCAACTTCGGCGGCGCGATCATCCGCCGCGGCGGCGGGGGCGGCGGCCGTGGCGCGGCCGCGCCGGATCCGGCGGCGCCGCCGCCGCCGCGGCGCGCCAGCATCGGTCACATCGCGTTCGGGATCACGCCGTGGGACGCCGATGCCGTCAAAGCCGAGCTCGACAAGCGCGGCCTCAACGGCCGCGTCGACACCGGCGGCAACGGCGACATCCACACGGCGAAGTACCAGAGCTACCACACGACGACGCCGAACGGATTCGATCTGCAGATCAGCAACGTCGTC
Organism: Vicinamibacterales bacterium; assembly: GCA_036274055.1. Lineage (GTDB taxonomy): Bacteria > Acidobacteriota > Vicinamibacteria > Vicinamibacterales > SCN-69-37 > DASUGM01. Next base: position 12,649 of record DASUGM010000313.1, read on the forward strand.
ACGTAGCGTCCGTGCGCGCTGCGCCGGTGCGCCAATGCGCCAGTGCGGGGTCTCGAGTGCTCCGTCCGGGCACGGGCGCACCGTCGCATTTGGCGCACCGGCGCATGGGCCATGTTGACCAACTTGACCAACACCGCCGACGATGCTAGCGTCGTCCGATGGGCCTGACGCTGCGAGCGATGAATCTCTACGACGCCAAGACGCACCTGTCGTCGCTGGTCGATGAGGCGGCGGCGGGCGCCGAGATCATCATCGCGAAAAACGGCAAGCCGCTGGCGAAGCTGGTTGGCGTGCGCCCGCCCGCCGGGCGCACGCCCGGGCGGGCCAAAGGCAAGATCCACCTCGGCGCCGATTTCGATGCGCCGCTGCCCGACGCGCTCCTGGCCGCGTTCAACGGCCGCGAGCCGTAATCACGGGTGGAGCTCATCCTCGATACCCACGTCATCTTGTGGTGGCAACGGGACGATCGCCGGCTGAAGAAGGCGGCGCGTGAGGCCATCGCGGCCGCAGACCTCGTCTATGTCAGCGCGGTGTCCGGCTGGGAAGTGATGATCAAGATCGCGCTCGGCCGGCTGCGCCTCGACGAGCCGTTTCCGGCGCTGTTGGCGGCCGACGACTTCACCGAACTGCCGCTGACCCTGGCTCACGCCGACGTGCTCGGATCGCTGCCGCCGCATCACGGCGATCCGTTCGATCGCGCGATTGTCGCCCAGGCGATCAGCGAACGCGCGACGATCGTCACCCACGATCGGGCGTTCGCACCCTACGGGGCGCGCGTGATCTGGACCTGAGCTGCGCGCTGGACCTTCGGCAGGCTGGCGCGGCTCAGCGCCGCGCCGACGGCGCCGCCGCCGGCGGCGTCGTCACGCCGATGTGCTCGATGATCACGGTGCCGGCTTGCGTCTTGTCGAACAGCAGCCGGATCGTCGCCAGCGTGGCCGGATCGAAATCCGGCGCCGCCTGCTTGAAGTCCGCCAGCGGCAGCAGAAAGCTCTGCGGTACCAGCTCGTAGTTGTTGGTGAAGCGCTGGGCGTCGCGGCCGCGGCGACGATAGACGTTGGCCTCGAGCGGTTTGCGGGCGATGCCGTAGTTGGTGATCGGCAGGCGCGCCGCGTGGCCGGCGGCGTCCACGACTTCGATCGTCAGCTCGACCGGGGTTTCGTCGGGCTTTTCCTTTGGCTTCTTCGGCTCGGCCGGCTTCTTGACCGGCGGCTTTTTCACGGCCGGCGTCTTGCCCTTCGCCGTGGCGGCGGCGGCTTCTTCTTCCTTTTCCTTTTCCGTTTTCTCGGGCGCGCGCGGGCCGGGCTTCGTGGTCGTCGCCGCAAGCGAGACCGTGAGCACCGTATTGGCGCCAATCCCCCACTCGCCCGGCAGCGATGCCGGCAGCGCGACCGTGTACGCCGCCGGCGGACCGATCTCCTTGGGCGCGTTCTCGGGCGCGTCGGGCTTCTTCGCCAGCTCGTTGTTCCAGCCGACGTAGGCGGCGTTGTGATTCTGCGTATCGGTGCCGCGGCCGCGGAATGGCACGGCCTTCTCCTGCCACGTCGACAGGTGTTCGCCGGCAATCGCGACGCCGCGCGCCGCGCCGGTCGTCAAGTCGACGTCCTCGCCGAACTCGGCCAGCGCGCGATAGCCGGTCTCCTGAAATCGCGTCGTGTACATCGTCTTCGGCAGCCAGCCGCCGGCAGCGCGGTGGTCGCGGAACATCGCGATGTACTCACCCTTGCCGTTCAGCGTCGCTTCGAGAAATCCGGAGATCACGACGCGCGCGAATTGCCGCTGAGCTTCGGGATCGATCAGTCCGCGGAGATCGAGCGACCGGCCACTGCGCGGGCCGTTGTCCTTGTTCTCCCAGGTCGTGTTCCACTGGCCGTGATTGGCGCGATACATGAACATCACGGACTTGAAATGCGGTTGATCGTCGGTGAACTTCAACCGCTCGTACTGTCTCAGGCCGACGGCGGTGGAGACGTCGCCGTCGTGCGAGCCGTGCATCAGCAGGTAGTTGACGTTCTCGAGCGGCGTGAACTGCCCGGTCGGCTTGTACTGCCCGTCGACCGGCGCGATCGCGACGACGCCCTTGATCGCGAAGTTGAAATTGAACTTCTGCTTGAAATCGTCGGGATAGTACTTGAGGGTGTTGAACGACGCGGCAACGGCCGCGGCTTCCCCGCCGCGCGAGTGGCCCATCAGCGCGATCCGGGTCATGTCGACGCGTTGAAAGAACGGGTTGTCCTTCGCCTCGTTGAAGCCCTTCCATGCTTCGAGGTGCTTGAGCAGCAGCCAGGCGCGGCCGTCGTTTTCCTCGCTCAGGCCGTTGATGAAGTTCTCGTCGATCGAGGCAAGGATGAACCCGCGCGACGCCAGCAGCTCGCCGAGGTAGCCGTAGCCTGGATCCGAAAAGGCCTCCGGGTTGTGGTTGCCGTGGACGATGAGGACCAGCGGGAACGGACCGGCGGCGTCGGGATACCAGACCCGCGCGTTGAGCGGCGCCTTCTTCAGATCGAAGCCCCAGAACTTCAGCCGGCGTTTCTGCTGCGGCTTCGGGATCGACGCGAACGGCGAGACGTCCACGGTCTTCGTCTTGAACGCGACGCCGTCGCGGTACTCGCTGCGCTGCTTGTCGGTGCCGGCGCCGTAGGTCAGGAACTTCACCGCGAACGTGCCCTTGTCGGCGGGGTTCGCCGCGGCGATCGACTGGCGCGCGAGCACGGTCGCCGAATCGTCCTTCGCCAGCTTGAGCGTCGCCGTGCAGCTGGCAGCAACCAGCGCCGCGATCGCCACCGTCGTCGAGCGTAGGTTCAGCGCCATCGGATTGTCACCACGTGGGCGCGTTGGCCCTGGTCAAACAGGCGCAGCGCGTACTCGACGGTCAGGCGATCGGCCGTGAACGCGCCGCCCAGCGACAGCGGGGTCTCGCTCTCGGTTTCGGGCCGGCGGACACCGACGCGCGCGGTGACCAGGTAGCCCTCGATCCAGCTGTAGCCGGCTTCGAAGCCCGCGGCAGGTGATGTCCAGTCCTCACGATGCGAGAGCTGCGTGAAGAATGCCAGGTCGAGCGGCCCGGCGACGCGGGTGGTTGACCAGCCTCCAGAGATCTGCGTCGGCAGCACCGCCAGCGGCAGACTCGGGTCCACTTCGCCGCTGCTGACGTTCTGCACCGCGAACGCGCCGACGCCGCCGAACAGATTACGGGCCACACCGAAATCGGCGAGGAACACGCTCCGGTTGACGTCGGTGCGATCGGTCGCGTACTTGCCCGCGCCGCCGATCTTGAAGCCCTTGTACTGCACTGCCGCGCCAACGACGGCGAGCGCACTCTGCGCGTCGCCGGCCCGCACGCCAAAGAGCAGGTCGGGCGAATACGGTGGCACGTCGCCGGGTGTGATCATGAAATTGGCGAGTTGCACGCCCCAGCCGAGCGTGAACGACAGCTTGCCGCCGCTGTAGGACGAGGTCAACGCGGCCGTGTGTCCGCCGTTGCTGAAATGGCCGAACGACACAGCGAAGTCGTTGCGGGCGCCAATCAGCTGCGCCGGATTGAAGAAGATCACGTCCTGATCGCGGCCGGCGACCCACGCGCCGCCGAGCGCGGTGACGCGCGCGCTGGGCGGCTGAGTCAATACCAGCGGCGCGGTCAGCGGCGCCTGTGCGAATGCGGACAGGGGGAGAAGAGAGGCCAGCACGAGCATCACGCCGGCTGGAGGCAAGGTTGTGAGACGCATCAGCGGGACAAGTCTATGCGGAGCCGGGGAGCTAGGGGTCAAACACGGGTCAGACCCCTCGGGGTCTGACCCGTGTTTGACCCCCCGCCCTTGCTACTCTGATCCGTCGCCGCGGGTGACGAACACATAGCGTTCGCCGTCTTCGTAGCCGACGCGCACCTGCCAGGGACGGCAACACACCTCGCAGTCCTGGACCAGCGTGCCCAGCACATCCGGCTCGACGTAGATCTCGCCGGGCTCGCCGCAGTACGGGCAGGTCACCGCGAACGTCGTTTCGAGTTCGTCGTCGGACATGGATTCGCTGCACGCATTCTCTATCAAGAACGACGGGGACATGAAGGAGTGAAGGAGTCTGAAACACGTGAAGGAGACCCTTGGGTTTGTGAATCCAATGACGCTCCTCCAGCTCCTTCAGCGTCCTTCATGACCTTCATGTCGCCGTCCTGCCCAATGGGCGATGGGCGATCGAGCCATCGGGCGATGGCAGAGCATGGGCGATCGCGCGATCGGTCGAAGGTCGACAGCGAGCTCAGAACAGCCGGCATTCAACCTGCACAAATGTCTCGGGGAAGCCTTCGTCCGATCGCCCGATCGCGCGATGCTCTGCCATCGCCCGATCACCCGATCGGCGATCGCCGATTACAGGAAGGTGCGCCCATCGGCGATGGGCGATCGAGCATCGGGCGATGACAGAGCCTGGGCCATCGCGCGATCTGGCGAACGATGAGATGAGCCAGCGGTTCTCAGTGAAGCCTTGGCTCGATCGCGCGATCGCGCGATGCTCTGCCATCGCTCGATCACCCGATCGGCGATCGCCGATTACAGGAAGATCATGTTCTTCTGTGAGGGGATCTCAAACCGCCGTCGGCATCGAGCGCAGTTGACGTAGTCATCGATGCGAAAGAGATA
>DASUGM010000314.1:0-7025 GCA_036274055.1 Vicinamibacterales bacterium
AATTGCAAATCGCAAATTACAAATCGCAAATCGCGCGGCTGAGGCGCCGCGCGCCGCGCGCTGAGGCGCCGCGCGCCGCGCGCTAGCCGCCGCGCGTGTGCATCTCGAGATGCGCGTCCTTCTTGAGGACACGCAGCGGCACGAACGCGCCGCGGTCGCGAACCGCGAGGCGCTCTTCGGCGCCGCGATCGGCGCGGCCTTCCCAGACCGCCTTGATCAGGTTCAGCAGCGTCTCGCGCGAGGCGCCGGCGCGAAGCGGGCGGCGCAGGTCGGTGCCGTGCATCGCATAGAGGCAGAGCAGCAGCACGCCGTCGGCGGTCAGACGCGCGCGATCGCAGGTGCGGCAAAACGGCTGCGACGTCGACGAGATCACGCCGAAGGTCTGGCCGCCGGGCAGCGCGTACCGATCGGCCGGCGCCGAGTCGTCGGGAGCCGAGAGTGAGGCCAGCGGCCCGTGGTGCTCGGCGATCCGGTCGAGCATCTCGTGGCGGCTGATGACCTTGTCGGGCCGCCACTGATTGGCGCCGCCGACGTCCATGTATTCGATGAAGCGGATCTCGGCGCCGATCTGGCGCGCGTAGCCGAGCAGATCGATGAGTTCGTCGTCGTTGTCGCCGCGGGTGATGACGGCGTCGAGTTTGATCTCACGGAAGCCGGCACGGCGCGCGGCGTCGATGCCGGCGAGCACCTGCGGCAGGGCATCGACCCGCGCCAGTCTCTTGAAACGGTCGCCCTTCAGCGTGTCGAGGCTGACCGTGATGCGGTGCAGCCCCGCGCCTTTGAGCTCGGCCACCGCGTCGGCGAGCAGGACGCCGTTGGTGGTCAGCGCCAGGTCGCGCAGCCACGGCCGCGACGCCAGCGCGGCGACCAGCGACGCCAGGTTGCGGCGCAGCAGCGGCTCGCCGCCGGTGATCCGGAGCCGGTCGACGCCGACGTCCCCGAACAGATCCGCGCACTGGGCGATTTCCTCGAGCGAGAGGACATCCTCGCGCGGCAGCCAGACGTACTCGTCCTCCGGCATGCAGTAATGGCAGCGCAGATTGCACCGGTCGGTGACCGACAACCGGAGGCTCCGGAGCGGCCGGCCGAGGGCGTCAACGACAGGCATCAACCGTCATTATCCGTTATCGGAGACGGATATAATTCCGGGCCACCAACGGGTGTCTCGGGGTACTTCGGGTACGCGGGGGACGTCGGGTACCAGGAATGCGGCTTCGCTCTGTTTACTTTCTCCACAGGTACAGTTTGCCTACGTACCTGATGAGGAAGTAGATCCGCCGAAGGCGCGTTCCTGGTACCCGACGTACCCGGCGTACCCGAAGTACCCGAGGTACCCGTTCAAGGAGCCCCAATGAAGGTCCTGCGCGTCCTGTTGCTGTCGTGCTTGGTCGTGTCGTCCCTCTCGGCCCAGGGAAGAGGCGGCGGCGCGCCGCCACCCCCGCCGCTGCCCTTGCCGGAGGATTCGCCGCGCGTCACCGCGCTCAAGGCCGAAGTCGTGGCCGAAGTCGACAAGATGAAGGACTTCAGCCAGCAGATGGTGGATCAGATCTTCAGCTACGGCGAACTCGGCTTTCAGGAGACCGAGACGTCGAAGTACCTGGTCGACGTGCTGAGGAAGAACGGCTTCAACGTCGAGCAGGGCGTCGCCGGGATCCCGACCGCGTTCATGGCGACCTGGGGCAACGGCAAGCCGGTGATCGCGCTCGGGTCGGACGTCGACGGCATCCCGCAGGCGTCACAGAAGCCGGGCGTCGCCTATCGCGATCCGATCGTCGAAGGCGCGCCGGGCCACGGCGAGGGCCACAACTCCGGCCTGGCGGTGAACATCACCGCCGCCATCGTGCTCAAGAAGATCATGGAGCGCGACAAGATTCCCGGCACGATTCGCATCTGGCCGGGCACGGCCGAGGAGCTGGTCGGATCGAAGGCGTATTTCATCCGCGCCGGGCTGTTCAAGGACGTCGACGTCGCGTTGTTCACACACGTCGGCAACAACCTCTCGGTCTCGTGGGGCGACGGCGGCGGCACCGGCCTGGTCTCGGTGAAATACAGCTTCAAAGGCGAGGCGGCGCACGCCGCCGGCGCGCCGTGGCGCGGCAAGAGCGCGCTCGACGCCGTCGAACTGATGAACGTCGGCTGGAACTACAACCGTGAGCACCTGCCGATCTCGCAGCGCTCGCACTACGTCATCGTCGACGGCGGCGATCAACCCAACGTCGTGCCGTCGACCGCGTCGGTCTGGTACTACTTCCGCCAGGTCACGCCGCAGGGGGTTCGCGACATGTGGGCGGCGGGCGACCGTATTGCCAGGGGCGCGGCGATGATGAGCAACACCGAACTGCTGCCGACCAAAGTGCTGGGCGCCGCCTGGCCGCGCCATTTCAACCGCGCCGTCGCGCAGGTGACGGCGGCGAACATCCAGAAGGTCGGGATGCCGGAATGGAGTGAAGCCGATCAGATCTTCGCGCGCGCCGTGCAGAAGGAGTTGGGTGCGAATCAGAACGGCCTGTCGACGCGCGTCGGCAATCTGCAGGGACCGGTCGATCCGGCGACCAACACCGGCGGCGGCTCCGACGACATCGGCGACATCTCGTGGAACGTGCCGACGGTGACGCTCTCGTATCCGTCGAACATTCCCGGGCTGCCCGGGCACCACTGGTCGAACGCGATCGCCATGGCGACCCCGGTCGCGCACAAGGGCGTGCAGGCGGGCGCGAAAGTGCAGGCGATGACGCTCGTCGATCTGCTGTTGAAACCCGAGGTCATCAAAGCGGCGTGGGAGTACTTCAACGACGTGCAGACGAAAACGCAGAAGTACGAGCCGTTCATCCGTCCCGAGGACCAGCCGGCGATCGATCTGAACCGCGACATCATGGGCAAGTATCGCGAGCAGATGAAGAAGTACTACTTCGATCCGACCAAGTACAAGACCTACCTGGAGCAGCTGGGGATTACCTATCCGACGATCAAGAAATAGTGCGACGTGCCCGGTGCCCTGTGCTTCGTGCGGGTGCTTCGTGCGGGTGCTTCGTGCGGGTGCCTCGTGCGGGTGCCTCGTGCGGGTGCCTCGTGCGGCCGCGCCTGCGCGCGCACGGTGCACGCGCACGGTGCACGCGCACCAGGCACATGGCACCGGGCACGTCGCACTGATAAGATCGTGAGATGCTCCGCCCCTATAAGGGCCGTCTACCGGTGGTTGACCCGACGGCGTACGTCGACGCGAGCGCGCAGGTCATCGGCGACGTCGAAATCGGCGCCGAAAGCAGCGTCTGGATGAACGTCGTCGTTCGCGGCGACGTCAACAGCATCCGCATCGGCCGTCGCAGCAACGTCCAGGACCTGACGATCGTGCACATCATGCACGACACCCATCCGACCAGCATCGGTGACGACGTCACCATCGGCCATGCGGCGATCGTGCATGGCTGCACCATCGGCAACCGCGTGCTGATCGGCATGGGCGCGACCCTGCTCAACGGCGCGACCATCGGCGACGATTCGATCGTCGCCGCCGGGTCGCTGGTCACCGAAGAGACGACGTTTCCGGCGCGCTCGATGATCATGGGCAGCCCGGCAAAGCTGAAGCGGACGCTCACCGACGCGGAGGTCGCGTCGATTCTCGAGTTCAGCGACAACTACGTGAAGTACAGGCTTGACTACTAGACTGCGGGCTGCGGGCTGCAGGCGGCGAGCTTGCACGCCGCACTGGGGCACCGTCGCACCTGAGCACGGACGATGATCACTGCACTGAGAGGCACGCACGACATTCTCCCCGGCGAAGTGGAGAAGTGGCAGCACGTCGAGCGCATCGCGCGGCAGCTGTGCGAGCAGTACGGCTACGTCGAGGTCCGCACGCCGGTGATCGAGCGCGAAGAGTTGTTCTCCAAGGGCACCGGCGAGAGCACCGACATCGTGCAGAAGGAGATGTACAGCTTCGAGGACAAGGGCGGCGATCGCATCACGCTGCGCCCTGAAGCGACGCCGAGCCTGGTCCGCGCCTTCATCGAGCACAACCTCGAGCACACGCTGCCGTCGGCCAAGCTCTTCATGATGGGCCCGATGTTCCGTTACGAGCGGCCGCAGAAGGGCCGCTACCGGCAGTTCCATCAGCTCGACGTCGAGGTGTTCGCGCTCAGCGATCCGGCGATCGACGCCGAAGTCATCGACCTGGCGTGGCGGCTGATCGCGGCGCTCGGCATCAAGCAGGCCGAGCTGGTGATCAACTCTGTCGGCTGCAAAGAGTGCCGGCCGAAGTTTCACGAGGCGCTGCTCGCCGCCCTCGGCGACGACCTGCCGAAGCTGTGCGGCGACTGCCAGCGCCGCGCCAGGACCAACCCGTTGCGGATCTACGACTGCAAGGTCCCGGCCGACCAGCCCATCATCGATGCGCTGCCGCACTCGATCGACTACCTGTGCGAGCCCTGCAAAACCCATTTCACCGCTGTGCAGGCGCACCTGACCGCGTGGGAGATCCCATGGCGGATCTCGCATCGTCTCGTCCGCGGCCTCGATTACTACGTGCGCACCACCTTCGAGATTCTCGGCGAGACGCTCGGCGCGCAGAACGCGATGCTTGGCGGCGGCCGCTACGACGGGCTGGTGAAGCAGCTGGGCGGGCCCGATCGTCCGGGCATCGGGTTTGCCGCCGGCCTCGAACGGCTGGTGCTGGCGCTGCCGGAAGACACCGTTCTGGCGACGACGCCACGCGCGTTCGTCGTCGCGATCGGTGACGACGGCCGCGCCGAGGCGATCAAGCTGGTGCGCGAACTGCGGCGCGCCGGCCTGGCCGCGCAGATGGAGTACGACGCGCGCGGCGTCAAGGCGCAGATGAAGCGCGCCGACCGCGTGCAGGCACGGGTGACGTTGATCGTCGGGGGCGACGAGCTGGCTCGCGGCGAAGTGACCCTCCGAGACATGTCGAACGGCGAGCAGCGCGGGGTCGTGCGCGCCGCCATTGTCGACGAAGTGCGAAAGTTGATGAGCTGAGCATGACCACCGAAACGTCTTCGTATCGTTCCCACACCTGCGGCGCGCTGCGCGCCGGCGACGTCGGCCAGTCCGTCACGCTGATGGGCTGGGTGCACCGCGTCCGCGATCTTGGCGGCCTGATCTTCTTCGACCTGCGCGATCGCCACGGCATCACCCAGGTCGTCATCCGCGCCGGCAGCGCCGCCGCCGACCTCGCCGCCCGGGTCCGGCCCGAGTACGTGATTGCCGTGCGCGGCCGGGTCGACTCGCGGTCGACCGAGACCGTCAATCCGAAGCTGCCGACCGGCCAGATCGAGGTTGTGGTCGACACGCTCGAAATTCTCAACGAGGCGAAGACGCCGCCGTTTCCGATCAACGAGGACACCCAGGTCGCCGAGGAGACGCGGCTGCGCTATCGCTACCTCGACCTGCGCCGGCCGGCATTGCAGAAGAACCTGGTGCTGCGCCACAAGGTCGCGCTCGCCGCGCGGCGCTACTTCGACGATGCCGGGTTTCTCGAGATCGAGACGCCGATTCTGACCCGCTCGACGCCGGAAGGGGCGCGGGACTACCTGGTGCCGAGCCGCGTCCATCGCGGCGAGTTCTTCGCGCTGCCGCAGTCACCGCAGATCTTCAAGCAGATCCTGATGATCGCCGGCTTCGACCGCTACGTGCAGATCACGCGCTGCTTCCGCGACGAGGATCTGCGCGCCGATCGCCAGCCCGAGTTCACGCAGATTGACGTCGAAATCTCGTTCGCGACCGAGGAGATCGTCTACGGCGTCGTCGAAGGCGCGATCAAGGCGATGTGGGCCGTCGCCGGTCACGCCGTGGAGACGCCGTTTCCGCGCATCGGCTACGACGAGGCGATGCTGAAGTACGGATCGGACAAACCGGATCTGCGTCCCGGGATGATCATCTCGGACCTGCTGCCGGTGTTTCCGGCGGAGTCGATGCCGGGATTCCTTGCCGAGATACCCGAGCCGGAGCGCGCCGTTCGAGGTTTCATCGTGCCGGCCGGCGCCGCCTATTCGCGGAAGCAGCTCGACGACATTGTCGCGGAAGGTGGGAAGAACGCGCACCGGCTGGCGTGGGCGCGCATCGGCGACAACGGCTTCTCGAGTTCGGCAACCAAGGTCTTCGGTGAGTCCCAACTGACGTCGGCGATCGAACGTGCCGGCGGCAGGAAGGGCGATCTCCTCATCTTCGTCGGCGGCGCCACCAAGGCCGTGGTCAACGCGATTGGTTGGGCGCGCCTCCATATTGCGAAGACGGCGAACCTGCTCGATCCGAATGATTTCAAATTCTGCTGGGTCACCGAGTTTCCGCTGTTCGAATACAACCAGGACGAAAAGCGCTGGGACTCGATGCACCATCCGTTCACGTCGCCCCGGCCCGAAGACATCGGGCTGCTCGAAACCGACCCGGCCGCGGTGCGCGCCCGTGCCTACGACCTCGCCCTCAACGGCTCGGAGATCGCCGGCGGCAGCATTCGTATTCATCGGGCCGACGTCCAGAAACACGCGTTCAAGCTGCTCGGGATTTCCGACGCGGACGCCAAGGCGCGCTTCGGATTTTTCCTTGACGCGCTGGAGTTCGGGACGCCGCCGCACGGCGGCATCGCCTTCGGCCTCGACCGCATGATCGCGTTGCTCTGCGGCGAGTCGTCGATTCGCGAAGTGATCGCGTTCCCGAAGACCGCGCAAGCCGTCGACCTGATGGCGGGCGCCCCGTCGGAAGTCGATGCCAAGCAGCTGCGGGAGCTGCATATCAAATCGAGCTGAGTTTCACTTGTCACAAAAGCCTTCAACATGAAGGACATGAAGAAATCCCATTTTCTTTGAAACCGTTACGAGATGCGTCCTGAGGCGAGAGCGCAGGGGTTGTGGAGATCATGGAGGAGCGCTGATGACTGCCGATCCGCGTCCTCCTTCATGAGCTCCATCCGAAATCGGGTGTTCTTGTCCCGGGACGCATCTCGCGAGTCTTTCCAAAGAAGTGGGGTTTTCTCCATGCCCTTCATGTTGAAGGCTCTTGATCTTTCAAGATGCGCCTAG
>DASUGM010000315.1:0-24953 GCA_036274055.1 Vicinamibacterales bacterium
GGTGTTTTCCACAGATTCGGCCCAATTGGGGACAGGGGTCGACGAATGACGCCGACCCCTGTCCCCAAACCGGCCGAATCTGTGGAAAACACCCCCGTCCCCCTCGAAGTCGGCCCGCGCGATGGCCTGCAGAACGAGGCCGCGCCGATCTCGACCGCGGACAAGGTGGCGTTCATCGATCGGCTGAGCGCGGCGCGTCTCCCGGTGATCGAGGTGACGGCGTTTGTCAGCCCGAAGTGGGTCCCGCAGATGGCCGACGCCGCCGAAGTGCTCGCGGGCATCGCGCGCCGGCCAGGCACGCGCTACATGGCGCTGGTGCCGAACCAGAAGGGCCTGGAGCGCGCGCTCACCGCCCGGATCGACATCGCGGCGATCTTCGCCGCTTCGTCGGAGACGTTCAGCCAGCGCAACATCAATCAATCCATCGACGCGTCGTTCGAAATCTACGCGGCCGTGGCCCGCGACGCGCTCGCCGCGGGCGTGCCGGTGCGCGGCTACCTCTCGACGGCGTTCGGGTGCCCCTTCGAGGGTAACGTCCCGGTTGATCAGGTCGTCGCGCTCTCGAAACGTCTGCTCGATCTCGGCTGCTACGAAGTCGCGGTCAGCGACACGATCGGCATCGCGCATCCCGGGCAGGTCCGCGCCGTCGTCACCGCCCTCGTCAAGGCCATTCCGCGCGATCGGATCGCGCTGCACTTACACGACACTCGCGGCACCGCTCTCGCCAATGTGCTCGCGGCGATCGACCTGGGCATCCGCACTTTCGACGCCTCAGCCGGCGGGATCGGCGGCTGTCCGTACGCGCCCGGCGCCTCCGGCAATCTCGCGACCGAGGATCTGCTCTACATGCTCCAGGGCCTCGGCGCCGCCGCCGACATCGACCTCGATGCGGTGTTCGACGCGTCCACGGCGCTCGAGGCGCAGCTCGGTCATCCGCTGCCGTCGCGTTACGTGCAGGCCAGGCGGGCGGAGGCGCGACGCCAGGCCTCCGCCATCGGGCGATAGCTGATCGAGCGATCGGGTGATGGCAGGGCATGGGCAATCGCGCGATCGCGCAAAGGCTTAGCTGAGCGCTATACCCACCCCAGATATTTCTGGTCCGTGCAGCCTTCGCCCGATCGCGCGATCGCCCATGCCCTGCCATCACCCGATCAGCTATCGCCCATTTTTAACGTCTATTTAGCATCATTTCGTATATCTTGCTATCACTATGACCTCACTGGGAGATCCTATGAAGATGCATTTCACAGCTGGACTCGCGACACTGCTGCTGACGGCCGTCCTGACTGCCCAGGCCAAGCCGGAGTTCTCCGGCACCTGGGTCCTCGATGTCGCCAAGACGACGCAATTGAACGGCGGCCGGAGCGGAGGCATGGCACCCGCGGGTTCGATGGGCGGCGGCGCGATGAGCAACGGCTCGACCGGCGGCGGAAACGTGTTGACGCCGGCCGGCGCCCCGGCGCCACCGATGGAGCTGAAGATCGCGCAGACCGCGGCGGCCCTGACCATCGAGCGCCAGACGCCGATGGGGCCGCAGAAGTTCGTCCACAAGCTCGACGGGTCCGAAAGCGTCAACGTCAATGGCAGGGCGACGCTGAAAACCAAGAGCCAGTGGCAGGGCGCCGCGCTGGTCACCGAAGGCACCAATGTCATCAACGGTGAAGACGGTGCGATGACGGTGACGATCAAAGAGACCCGCTCCCTCGAGGCCGACGGCAGCCTCCTTGTCGTCACCGCCCGCATCATCGACGGCACGACGACGACGTCGCGCCAGGTGTTCGCGAAAAAGAAGTTGTAGTACGTTGCTCGCGTGGCCGGCCCCGACCCGCTCGTCGATGCGTGGATCGGAGCCGTGCTCGCGCGGCACCGGCAGGCTTACTCGCCGGCCGAGTTCCTGAAGGCGATCCGCGCGCTCTCGGCCCGGTACGTCGAGCGCCGCGCCCAGCTTCCCCATCAATCGCCGACCGACTCGGCCGGAAAGCGCGCGGCCTTCGCTGCGTTCTTCGCGCCGCTGCACTTCCTGACCGCTCAGGCAATTTGCATCGACAGCGGCCTCGCCGCAGCGTCGCTCGATCATCTCGTCGACCTCGGCTGCGGCACGGGCGCCGTGGGCGCCGCGTGGGCGCACGCAGCCGGCACTCACGCGGCAACGGCGCGGCCGGCGATCACCGGCGTCGACAAGCAAGGCTGGTGTCTCGACGAGGCGCGGCAGACCTGGCGGGCCTTCGATCTCAAAGGCCGCGCCGTCCGCGGCGATCTGCAAGTCTCAGCGGACAGGCTGCTGCGCGATCCCGCGGTCGCCGATCGACGACGTGTCGGCGTCGTCCTGGGCTGGAGCGTCAATGAGCTCGACGCACCGGCGCGACAGCGGTTGCTTCCGACCATTGTCGGACTCGCGCGCGCCGGTCATCCCCTGCTGCTGATCGAGCCGCTGGCCCGCGGCATGTCGCCGTGGTGGGACGACTGGGCCACCGCGCTGTCGTCCGCGGGAGCCCGCGCGCAGGATTGGAAATTCGACGTCGAACTGCCGCCGGCGCTGGCGGCGATCGACGAGGCGGCGGGATTCAGACGCGAAGGGCTTGGCGCGCGGGCGATCATCACAGGCCCAAGGCCCTAGGCCCAGGACCCAAGCGCACGCCGCATTTGAACCCCGCACAACGCACCGCGCAGCGCGCACCCCGCACGGACGTCGGAATCGGCCACATGAAACCGCAGGCCCGATTCCGCGTATAGGCTATGTAGCAACGCACATATGGCGCTCTCCTACACGGCGCTGTTCGTCCTCCAGGCTCTGGCGCAAGGCCATCGCTTCGGCTTCGACGTGATGGACGCGACGCAGTTGCCCTCCGGCACGGTCTACCCGGCGCTGCGGCGGCTGGAGTCGCTCGGCTACGTCGCGTCGTCGTGGGAAGACGACGACAAGGCGCGGAAAGCAAATCGACCGCGCCGGCGCAACTACCAGCTGACCCGCCAGGGCCGCGAGCACCTCGCCGAGGCGGAGTCACGCTACCGCGCGGTCGCGAAGCTGTTTGCCAAGGGAGGCCGCGCGTGAGCGGCGCCTTCGCCCGCCTCATCGTCCACCTCTCGTCGCTGCTCGCGCCGCGCGCCATTCGCGCCCGCTGGCGCGAAGAGTGGCTCGCCGAACTCGCCGTCAACCCGTCGCTGTCGCGCGCCCTGGGCGCGCCGCTTGACGCCATCGCCGCCCGCGCCGCCGCGCTCGGCGCGACGGCACGAAGCCTCGCCGCTGGCTGGCGCACCGACGCGCGCCAGACGGCGCGCGTGCTGACGCACGCGCGCGGTCATGCCGCCGCCGTCGTCCTCTGCCTGAGCGTCGGCATGATCGTGTCGATTGGAGTCTTTTCGATCCTCAATGCCTTCCTCTACGGCGATCTCCCCGGCGTTCGCGATCGCCGATCTCTCGTGAGGATCTTCATCAGCTACGACTCCACTGGAGCCGTCGAATATCTCGGCCGCGGCGGCGCCGTCAACGCGACAGAGGCGTCGATCGCCGACTTCGAGATCCTGGCGCAATCGCCCAACACCGCTCTCCGCAGCTTCGCCGCCCAGGCGCCGCTGATGTTCGGCGTCGCACTCGACGGACGCGCCGCCGGCACCACGGGCTTCTTCGTCTCCGACGACTATTTCTCCACGCTTCGCACCTCCGCCGAGCGCGGTCGATTGCTGACACCCGACGACAACCGTCCTGATACGACGGCCGTCGCCGTGATCAGCTATCACCTCTGGCGCGATCAGTTCGACGCGCGTCCAGACATCGTCGGACGAACGTTGCTGGCCGCGGGCGTGCCGGTCACCATCGTCGGCGTCGCGGAGCCGCGCTTCACGGGACTCTTCCCGAGAGATTTCGACTACTCGCAGATCTGGCTCCCGCTGCATCTGGCGCGGACATGGCCAGGCGTGCCGAGTCCGCAGACGCCGTGGCTCGACATCGTCGCCCGCCTCGCGCCCGGCGCGACCAGGGACGACGCGCGGGCGCCGACGCAGGCCCCCGCGGCACAGATCGCTGCAGCGCACCCGGACACGCGGGCGCGTGCGGCCTTCGTCCTCAAATCACACGGCTTCGGCCTCGAAGACAGTCCGGCCCAGGTCCTGCTGCTCATCGCGACGTTCCTCAGCGTGCCGTTGTCGGTGCTGGTGATCGCGTGCGCGAACGTCGCCAACATGCAGCTGGCGCGCGCGACCCGTCGCAGCCGCGAAATCGCCGTACGGCTGGCGCTCGGCGCGACGCGCGGACAAGTCGTACGGCTGCTCACGTTCGACGCGCTGGTACTGGCGTTGGTGGCCGGTCTGATCGGTATCGGCGGCGCGAGACTCGCGCTGATCTATTTCCAGCCGATGTTTCCCGTACGCATCGGGCTGGACTGGCGCGTCGTGGCGTTCGCGATGCTCATCAGCGGCGGCGCGACGCTGCTTTCCGGAATTGCGCCGGCGTGGCTCGTCTCGCGGCGGCGGGCCCCGGCCGAGTTGCGCCAGACCGCGCAGAGCGGTGGATTGCAACACGGACGTCTGCGGTCGGTGCTGGTCGTGACGCAGATTGCTTTGTCGCTCGCCCTCCTCACCATCTGCGGCGTGTTCACACGCACCGTGAGCGTGGTCGCCAGGGACGTGCCGGCGACGATGCGTGAAGTCGTCCGCGCCCGGCTCGACGTCCGCAGTATCAACGGCAGCCACTCGGATGCGGCGCGACTGCAGAACGAAGTGCTGGCGCGCGTCACCGCCGACCCGCGCGTGCGCGCGGCGGCGCTGGAATTCCAGACCGGCTTCCGGTATCGGCGCGACGCCCTGGCGACGCGAGACAGCTTGCTGGCCGGCGGCCTCGTCACGCCGGGCTGGGTCGAGGCCACGGGTGCCCGCGTGCTGAGCGGTCGAGGATTCACGGCGGCCGACCGCAACGACGTCGCGATCGTCAACGAGACCCTGGCCCGGGAGATGGCCAATGAAGGCACGCCGCCCCTGGGCCGCACGATCGAACTCAGACAAGGGAACGACGAAGACGCGCCCCGGCTGCCGGTGACGATCGTCGGCGTCATCAGCGCGACGCCGCGAAGCGCGTCGGACGTCGATCCTGACGCCGCGGTGTATGTGCCGCTCACCGTGGCGCCGCCGGCGCCGTGGCTGGTCGTGCGCACGACGGACACCGAAGCGTTGATTACGGACATCCGCCAACTGGTGACATCGATCGAGCCAAAGTTGCCGTGGATTCCGATCGAGCGCGCCGACGTCACCTACCTTCGCGACGCCGAACCGCTGACCTACATCGCGCTCTCGCTCGGCGCGTTCGGGGGCGTCGCGTTGACCCTCGCGGCGGTGGGGTTGTTCGCGATGTTGGCGTACGTCGTCTCACTGCGGACGCGCGAACTGGGCATCCGCGTCGCCCTCGGCGCCCGATCCGGCGACGTCGTCGGCCTGGTGGTCCGTCAGGCGATGCGCATCGCGGCCTACGGCTCGATCGCCGGCATGGCGATCGCAGTGCCGATTGGGTTCGCGCTGCGCGCCGCGCTGCCGGGCATCTCGGCGTTCGATCCGCTGGCGCTGGCGCCGACGCTGGCGTTGCTGTTCATCGTCGCGATCGCGGCGGCGGCCATCCCCGCCCGCCGCGCGGCTCGGGTGGATCCGGTCACGGTCCTGCGAGATCTTTAGACGGCACCGTGAAGGGTCTCTTGAGGATGTTGGAGGAGCGCGAAGGAGCTCCTGATTTTCAAAACCGGCTGCTCCTCCACGCTCCTACAGTTTCCTCAACGCTCCTTCACGGTGTTGTCGCTCTTGATCAGAAGGGCTTCCCGCTCTCCCCCAGCATCGCCTTCCGAATCAGCGGCAGCGGCAGCGGCCCGAGCTTGATGAAGGTGTCGTGGAAGTTCTGCAGCGTGTACTGCGCGCCCATCCTGGCTTTGTAGTCGTCGCGCAGCTTCAGGATCATCAGCTTGCCCATCGTGTAGTAGCCGTAGGTCGCGTCCGACGTCCCACGCTTGGTTTCTGATTTCGCCACCGGCGCCGGCTGGTAACCGTCCTTGACGAACATCTCCTCCGCCTGCGCCATCGTCATGCCCTGGGTGTGCATCTTGATGCCGACGATGAAGCGGACGTCACGCAGGAGCGCGTCCTGGATCTGCGCGAGACGGAAGCGCGGGTCGTCGCCGTGGAAGCCCTCGTCGAGCATCATCTGCTCCGAGTAATGCGCCCAGCCCTCGCTGTTGCTGTTGGCGCCGAGCACTTTGCGAACGTCGGAGGGGAACTGCCTGGCGTAGAGAAACTGCAGGTAATGACCCGGCCACACTTCGTGGACGGAAACGTTCGTGATCGCGGCGTTGTACCACTGGGTCATGAACTCGTCCTGTTGCTTCTTCGGCCACGACGGATCCGGCAGCGTCATGTTGTAGTACGCCTCGGTCGCGACCGTCTCGAACGGTCCGGGGATGTCCATCGACGCCGAGGTCGTCGCGCGCAGGAACGGCGGCGTCTCCTTGACGCGCGCCGGCGGCGCCGATGGGATCGTGATGATCTTCTTGTCGCGCATGAACTGCGCGATCGCGTCGAGTTCGCTCTGGGTCCTGGCCAGCAGCTGCGACGGCGGCGGAAAGTCCTTCTGCAAGTCGGCGAGGATCTGCTGCGTCGTCTTGTTCGGATCGAGCTGCTTGGCCGACTCGGCAAACGCAGCGTGGTTCTTGTGGAGATCGGCTTCGGCGATGGCGAGGAGCTCGGCGATCGGCGTCGAGATCATCTCGTCGATGAACAGCCGTTTCTGATAGGTGTCCGCGCCGTAGGCGAACGAGCCGTTCGAGCGCTTGAGCAGGTCCGTCTGCAGCCACTTCTTGTAGTCGGCGAGCGCCGTCATCACCTCGGCGTTGACCTTCTTGAACTCGGCCAGCAGCGCGGCGTCCTTGACCTCGGGGAACGCTTCGGCGACCGCGGTCTTGAAGAAGTTTCGGCTGCCGTCGAGCTGCTCGATGGCGATCTCGGTGTAGATCTTCGGCGGGTTGTCGAGGTTCTTGCGCGCCTCGGCCAGCGCCGCCGGCATCAGCTTCATCCGCGCAATCAGCAGCTTCAGCCGCTGATCGGGTGGCGCAAAGGTGCGCTTGATCATGCCGTACGCGGTGTTGGTGATGCCGCTGCTGTAGGCGTCGGCATCCTTCGTCCACATCTTGATGACTTCGTCCTGCAGCAACGTGCCGTCGAGTGAGTGCTTGAGTTGCTCGAGATCGAGCTGGGCGTCGAGCGTCAGCGTGCTCGCGTCGACCGCGTCCAGCTTGGCGCGGAACGACTTCGTCGCCGCGATTTCGGCGGCAACCGCTTCGGCCGAATAATTCTCGATGACGTCGTCGTACTTGTGAATGCCGAGATCGGTCGCCAGCGTCGGATTGCGCTTGTAGATGTCCTCGAGAATCTCGCCGGCGAGTTGTCGGAAAGCAGAATCGCCGCTGCCGGTCGCCGGAGCCGGCGGCGCGGACGCGCCGCCGCAGGCAATCACACTTGAACACATCGTCACGGTTATCAGGTAACGGGCCGCTCGTCTCATAGGCACAGCGTACTGGAAACCAGCGCGGGGACGGCAGTCTTGGGTCTTGCGTCTTGCGTCTCGGGCGCTTGCTAGTGCCTAGGGCCTGGCGCCCAGTGCCCAGTGCCTAGGGCCTAGGGCCCAGTGCCTAGTGCCTAGTGCCCCGGCTCTTAGTGTTTTGCGTGCTGCGCTGCGTGACGAGCCTGGTGATCCGCGGGGACGGGGGTCGGCAGGCCGATGCCAAGGCGGACGAACGCGCTGGCGAGCAGCGCCACGACGATCACGCCGATCGCGAGACGCCGCGCCCGGCTGGAGCTCGACGGCGCGTCGTCGGGCATGCCGGTCAACGCTGCAACCCGGGCTTCGAGCACGGTCGCGGCGCTGGGCGCGAGCATGCCGGCGCGCCGGCCGCGCAGCAGATCGCGGGCGCTTTCAATCAGGATACGGGCGTACGGCACGCGGCCCATTTCGTCCGATGCCCAGCGATCGGCGGCGAGCTCGGCCGTGAGGCGGATGTTGCGCGTGACGATCCAGGCCGCGGGACTGAACCAGTACAGCGCATGGAAGCACGCCGCGACGATGTTCCAGGCGTAGTCGCGGCGCGCGACGTGCGCGAGCTCATGCCGCAACACCGCCGTCAGCCGCTCGCTCTCCCACGTGAGCCAGGTCTCGGGCAGCAACACCACCGGCGCACGCCAGCCGGCGGTCAACGGCACCTGCACGCGCCGGTGCGTGCGCACGAGGCGGCTGGCCTGACCGATGAACTGATGCAGGCGCGTCTGCGGCAAGCCTTCGACAATCAGGCTGCGCCGGCACAACCGCTGAACGAGCAAGAGGCCACTGGCGAGACGCAGCAGACACCACGCGACGCCAATCGCGTAGGCGATGAGGACAAGATCGGAAGCGGCAAAGCCGGCGGCCCAGCTCTCGAGTTCGCGGCCAACCGGGCTGTCGCCCGCGAATGACAGCTGCGCGCGCGGCAGAACGAGATTCGCCAGCGGCAGCGCGAGCGATGCCGCTGCAATCGCGGTCCAGACGCCGTGCCACAGCGCCGCGTCGGTGCGACGCCACACTTTCGACACCCCGAGCACGACGAGCGTCGCCGCAGCCGACCAGATCGCGGCCTGGACGAGCGCGCTCATGCTTCGTCTCTCCGCCGCCGCTGGCCCGAGCCGGCCTCGTCGGCTTCAGCATTCGCGACTTTGTCGGCCAGCCGGCTGAGTTGACGCTTGTCGAGCAGCCGTCCGTCGAGCAAACCGAGCACCAGCTGCTCGACGGATCCGCCATAGAAGCGATCGAGCACGCGGCGCACCGCCGATCGCGCCGCGGTGCCCTCGTCGATCTTCGGCTCGTAAACAAAGGTGCGGCCGTCGACGCGATGGGTCAGAAAGCGCTTGTCTTCGATGCGACGCAGCAGCGTGCGAACCGTCGCGTTCGTGACTTTGCCGCCCAGCGCCTGGCCGACATCTTCGGCCGTGGCCGCGCCGCGCTTCCAGACGATGTCCATGACGCGGGCTTCGAGCGGGCTGAGGGGATCGCGGGCGACACGGGCCATATGTGACGTCGTGTCACAGATTAGCACGGTCTTGGGTCTTGGGTCTTGGGTCTTGGGTCTTGGGTCTTGAGCCCTGAGCCCTGAGCCCTCAGCCCTCAGCCCTGAGCCGTGAGCCGTGAGCCCTGAGCCCTGAGCCAACTTTTATCTGTTACGTTACGTCACAGTTACTGTGACATTCTGTCACTCTGACGATGCGCGCTGATCTCATCGCCTTGTGGCGCCGCTGGCGGGCGCGGCCGGGGTTGCCGGCGCTGGCGCTGCTCGTCCTGACCATTGGCGTCGGCGCGGGCGCCACCGTTCTCGGCGCGACGTATGCCGCGCTGCTGCGACCGCTGCCCTACCCGCGCGCCGATCAACTCGTCGTCGTGCAGGCGGATTTTCCGGGCATGAAACTGCGCGGCATGGGACTGTCCGGTCCCGAGGCATCCGAGCTGGCCGGATTCGCCCGCAGCTTCGCAGCTTCGGGCTTCGGTTACGTATCGACGGCGCTGGTCGATATCGACGGCGTGCCACTTCGCGCCGATGTCGCACGCGTCTCCGCAGGACTCCTCGACGCACTGCGCGCGACGCCAGCGCAGGGACAGACCTTTACCACCGCTGACGACGCCCCCGCCGGGCCATGCCGAATCGTGATCAGCCGACAGTTCGGCGACGACGCTCTCGGCGGCGCGGTCAGCGCACTGGGCCGCACCGTGCGCATCGCCGGCGATACGTGTGAAATCGTCGGCGTCTGGCCTCGGCGGGTCCTTTTTCTCGGCACGCCGGCAGACATCTGGGCGCCGCTTCACTACGACATCAAGGCGCCGACATCGAATCGGGCCAACCACTCCTTCACCGTCATCGCCCGGATGAGCGACGACGTCCCGCTCGAGGCCGCGCGCGCCGACATCGCGCGGGCCGTAGAGGGCTGGGCGTCAGCCACCGGTCAGTTCCACTCGCCGAGTCCGAAGTTCCATCCGTTGTCACTGACGCCGATGGTGGATCTGGTCCGAGGACCGGTGCGCGGCACCGCCTGGGTATTGCTGCTGTCGGTTGCGACCGTGCTGGTTGTCACGATCGCCAACGCCAGCGCGCTGCTCGTCGCCGACGCCGACCACCGCCGGTCCGAGATGCTGATCCGGGCCGCGCTGGGCGCGGATCGCCGGCGATTGTGGCGAATGCAGGCGGCCGACGCGGTCGTGCTCGGCGCGCTCGCCGCCGGCCTTGGCGCCGCCGCGGCGCTGAGCGGCGCGCGCGTGATCGCCGCGCTGGCGCCGCCGGTGCTGGCGCATCTCGACGTCACGCTGCCCGCGTGGCAGACCGCGGCCGCCGCGGCCGGCGTGGCGGCGATTGCCGCCATCGTCTGCTCGCTGCTCCAGGCCAGCCGCATCCCGTGGGGATCGCTGGCCGGTGCGCTCGGCGGCGACAGCCGCAGTGGGACAGCGACGCCGTCGCGTCAGCGGCTTCGCCGCGCGCTGGTCGCGGTCGAGGTCGCTCTCGCGGTGGCGCTGGTCGCTGGATCGGCGCTGATGGTCGAAAGCGTCTGGCGCCTGGTCCACATCGATCTCGGGTTTCGGCCCGAAGGCGTCGTGCGCGCGCAGATCAATCTTCCCGCCGATCGCTATGACACGCGCGCGCGTATCGACGCGTTTTACGACGCCGTCACCGCGGCGCTTCACCAGCAGCCGGGAGTCAGCGCTGCGGGCGCGGTCACCGGCCTGCTGCCGGAACGACGTCCGAACAACACCAGCATCGTGATCAGCGGCGCGACCGGTGACCCGCACCTCGGCACGCCGCCGATTCAGTTCATGCAGTTCCTGACTCCGGAGGCCTTTCCCGCGCTCGGCCTGACCCTCCGCCGCGGCAGATTATTGACCGCCGCCGACCGCGCGGCCGCGCAGCCGGTGGTCGTGATCAACGAACGCGCGGCGCAGGTCTACTTCGCGAACCGCGATGCGCTGGGCGGCCAGCTGCGCCTCATGGGCACGCAACTGCCCTGGCTCACCGTCGTCGGCGTCGTCGACGACGCGCGGCAGAACGGTGTGGTCCGCGACGCCGGCACCGAGTTGTTCGTGCCGCTGGCGCAGGCCGAGGGCGCGATGGGCCGCGTCAATTTCACCCGCGATCTGAATCTGGTGGTGCGCCTCGCTGACGATCGGACCGGCGCTTTCGGGCCGATCCTGCGCGCCGCCGTGCGCGGCGTCGACCCTGCCGCGGCGGTCTCGGAAGTCGAGGCGATGACCGCCGTAGTGGCGCGCGGGATTGCCGGTCCCCGATTTCTGATGATGGTGATCGGCGGCTTTGCCGTCGTCTCGCTGCTGCTCGCGGCGGTCGGCGTCTACGGAATCGTCGCGCACACGGTCACGCTGCGGACCCGCGAGATTGGCGTGCGCCGGTCGCTCGGCGCGTCCGGCGGCGCGATCTCCGCGCTCATCGCCCGCCAGGTGATGGCGCTGGTGACCGGTGGCCTGGTCGTTGGACTGACGCTGGCGGTTTCGAGCGCACGACTGCTGGCGCCGTTTGCGTTTCAAACCGAACTGGCGCATCCAGCGCGCCTGGCCGCGATTGCGGCGTCCATGGTGCTCATCGCCCTGCTCTCGAGCGCGCGGCCGCTGGTTCGCGCGCTTCGCGTCGACCCCGCCGTCGTCCTCAAACAATAGGAGTCCGTTCATGTCCACTTCGCGTTTTGCTGCCGCGTGTTTCGTTTCGATTCTCGTCGTCGCCACCGCCATCACCTTCGCACAACAGAAAGCCGCGGTCCTCGGCGGCAAATGGTCAGGTGCGGTGAAGGCCGACATTGGCGAGATGCCCATCGAGGTCACGCTGAAAGTCGAGAACGAGGCCGTCAAGGGCGACATCAAGACCTTTCACGGCAGCTTCCACATCGACAAGGGCGAACTGCAAAAGGACGGGCGCTGGAAATTGTCGTTCACGACCGACGACGGCGGCGCGGGCAGCCTGATCGGCGCTGTGAAGGACGATTCCTTCGCGGGCGACTGGGATTTTCGTCCGAACGCGGTCGGTACCTTCACGCTGACCCGCGTCAAGTAAGGCGCGACTCAGAATAGGTCGCGCACTGCCCAGCGGACGGAGTGCTTGTGCGCAAGCCACTCCGTCCCCACCGGGTATCCATCTTGCACTTTGTCGCTCTCGAGTTGGGCCCCCTGCCCGGAGGCCTGGGAGGCGACGAGAAATGCGAATCCGAAAACGCCTGATCGGGATGGCGATTGCCGCGACGCTCTGTGCCGCGCCTGCCGTCGCGCAGGAGCGTCACATTACCGATACGGCCGCGATGCAGAAAGCGATCGCGCAACACAAGGCCGTCGACGACAACAACCGCGAGGCCGTGATGACGGTGCTTCGCCGGCCCGACGTGAAGCAGCTCGCCGAGCGGATGGGGTTGAGCCTGCAGCGCGCCGAAACCGCACTCGCCTCTCTGCCCAGCGACAAGCTGGCCGAACTGGCGGAGCCGGCGCGGGCCGTGTCGGCGGACCTCGCCGGTGGCGACACCAAGGTCGTCATCTCGTTGACGGCGTTGCTGCTCTTGCTGATTCTCATCGTGTTGCTGGTCAAGTAAGGGCGCATGAATCTCCGGCGCGCCTCCTCGGTCGTCGCGCTCAGCATCACGCTGATCGTGGCGCCCGCGCCGGCGCAGGCGCAGGCGCAGGCGAACGACGCTCGAGGCGTGCTGATCGACGTCCCGTACCTGACTCAGACCGAGGCGCTCTGTGGCGGCGCGGCGCTGGCGATGGTGATGCGCTATTGGGGCGAGCGCGACGTCTTCGCCGAAGACTTCGCCAGTCTCGTCGACCGGGACGCCAGGGGCATTCATACCAGCAGGCTGCTCGATGCGGCGCGCGGTCGCGGCTGGCGCGCCACGGAGATTGCGCCGGGTGCGAAAAGCCTCGACGCAATGCGCGACGCGTTGCGGCGCGGCCAACCGGTGCTCGCCCTGATCGAAGATCGCCCGAACGCCCTGCACTTCGTCGTCGTCGCCGGCGCGAATACCGACAGCGTCGTCGTGCACGACCCGGCGCGTGCGCCCTACCGCGTCATGAAAGTCGATGAGTTCGAGAAGCGATCGGCGGCAGCCGATCGCTGGATGGCGATCGTACTTCCGAACAGCGGCAGCGAGGTCGCACCGCCGACAACGCGTTCGCAGGCGCGGACCGCGCGGGTGGCGGCTTCGTCCAGTGCACCCTGCACGGGGCTCGTCGATCAGGCCGTTGGGCTCGCCGACCGCGGCGAGGATACGGCCGCGGAGCAGCAGTTGCTCACGGCGACAAGCATGTGCGCCGACGCCGGCGCCCCGTGGCGTGAACTGGCCGGCCTTCGTTTCAAGCAACAACGCTACGACGAGGCCCGCGATCTGGCCGAGCACGCGACGACGCTGGCGCCTGACGACGCGATTGCGTGGCAACTGCTGGCGACGTCGCGCTATCTGACCGACGACACCGTCGGCGCGCTCCATGCCTGGCAGAAGAGTGAGCCCTTGCGCGTCGGAGTGGTCAGCGTCGTCGGCGCCGAGCGCATCGATCATCCAGTCGTCGTCGAGCAGACCGGGCTCGAACCACGCGAAACGCTCACTCCCGATATTTACTGGCGGGCGAAACGGCGGCTCGACGATCTGCCGGCGCTGTCCTCGGCCGCCATCGTCGTCGAACCCGGCGCCGACGGCTTTGCCACCGTACGCGCGGTCGTCGACGAGGACCCGGTGTTTCCGACCGGTATGAAGTCGCTCGGATCGATTGGCGTCAAGGCGATCTTCTCGAAAGAGCTCGGCGCGAAAGTCTCGGGGCTGCTGAAGCAGGGGGAGACGATTGGCGCTGCGTGGCGCTGGTCGCCGCACCGGCAACGCATTCGCGCCGAATTCGCCCTGCCCGCGCCGGGCGTTCTGCCTGGCGTCGCATCGCTCGACGGTCTGTGGGAGGTGTACACCTTTACGCCGTCGGGCGTGCCGCTGGGCTTGCGCAGTGATGGAGACTTCGTGATGAGGCGGCGCCGCGTCATGCTCCATTTGAGCGACTGGTCCCGTGGCTGGCTTCACTGGAACGTCGGCGGCGGCGTCGATCGATTCGCCACGACGACGACGGCGGCCGCCGATGCGGCAGTCGATCTGCGCTTCGACGAAGATCGTCTGGCGTTCGGCGTCGCCGGCAGCCTCTGGTCGCCGATGAGCGGCGACAATACTCCGGCATTCAGCGCGACCACGGTGATGGGCGCGTGGCGATCGACCGCACGCCCGGCGGCTCCGGTGCTGATGGCCTACGGTGGCGCGACGCTGGTCTCGGACGACGCGCCGATCGCGATCTGGCAGGGCGCCGGCACCGCCGACAACCGTCCGGCGCTGCTGCGAGCGCACCGCTTGCATCGCGGCGGCGTCATCGACTCGGAAGCCATCGGCCGCCGCCTGCTCTTCGGCACCGTCGAATACGCGCGGCCGATTTACTCACGCTCGATCGCGACGGTCGCGCTGGCGGGCTTCGTCGACCTCGCCCGCAACCTGCGTCGCGCCGAATCCAGCCTGCCCTCGCGCTGGCTGGTAGACATCGGCGGCGGCCTGCGGATTCATACGGGTTCGACGGGCGCCGTTCGGCTGGACTTTGCCTTCAGTCCCCGCGACCGGCGCCGCGCGTTTTCCGCCGGCTACGTCACGGCATGGCCGCGGCTCTTCAGCGGCGCCTGGTAGGCGCCTCGCCGCTTGCGGCGAAGCGGCCGCCGTCGGTCTTAGGTCTCCGAGCGCCCGCGCGCCAGTTCGCGGCTGACCTGACGCTCGGCGTCCACCGCCGCGCCGGTTTCAAACGCCAGCGACCGGTGCAGTGTCCAGCCAATGTCGTTGAAGAGCTGCCGCATGCCCAGTGCGTCGCGGACAGCCGGCGCCTGAGCGATCTCCAGGGCGTGACGCAGTTCATGGCCGAGCAGTTCGATTCGTCGCCTCGGCTCGAATCGCGCGTCCACGGCAACGCGGAGAAAACGGCCGGCGTTGTTGGCGACGAGGAATGCCGTCTCGGCGGGCGCCTCGGCGATGTCGTACTTGAGTTCGACATAGACGAACAGGTCGGATGCCTCGAGATCGCGCACCAGCCGTTTGATCGTCGGCGAGCGCGACATCGCTTCGACGACAAGATCGCGGGCGACGTCCGAAGTCGGACGCAGGCGCGGCACCGGCGGTTGCGCTGGCTGAATCAGCAGGACGGACGCGACGAGCATTGCGATCATGATCGCCTCCGCCAAGTGAGACGACGCGCGCGTGCAGCGGTTCGTCGACTGGGATGAGAGCCGCCGGCGCGCGATGAGCACCGCCGGCACAGGGTTCAATCACGTGTGCGATCGCAGACACCGCGGTGGTACGATGCCGGGAATGACGCACTCGTCCGCCCCCGCACGCGACGACGCCGCGCTGGTCGCGGCGTTTCGTGCCGGCCGGCACGACGCGTTCGAGGAGATCGTCCGGATTCACGGCAACCGGCTGCTCGGCGTCGCCCGCCGGATCGTCCGCGACGACGACCTCGCGCAGGAAGCCGTTCAGGACGCGCTGGTCTCGGCGTTTCGTGCCCGCGACAAGTTTGCCGGCACCTCCCTGCTGTCGACATGGCTTCACCGCATCACCGTCAACGCTGCGTTGATGAAGCTGCGATCGCAGAAGCGTCGCGCCGAAGACTCCATCGACGCGCTGCTGCCGACATTCAAGGACGATGGCCACCATCGGGAGCAGTTCGTCGCCTGGGACGAGCGTGCCGACACCAAGCTCGAGCGCGCGGACACGCGGCGGATGGTCCGCGCTGCCATCGACCAACTCCCCGACAGCTACCGGACCGTGCTGGTGATGCGTGACATCGAGGGCCTGTCGACCGAGGAGACCGCCACCGCGCTCGGTCTGACCGCCAACGCCGTAAAGATCCGGCTGCATCGCGCCCGGATGGCGCTGCGGACGCTGATCGCGCCGCATCTGCAAGAGGTCAGCGTATGACGTGCCGCGAAATCACCGACATCCTCAGCGAGTTCGTCGGCGGCGAACTCACGGCCGACGCCGCGGCCCGTCTCGAAGCGCATCTCGAGCTCTGCCCCAACTGCCGGGTTTTCCTGGTGCAGTACACTCGCACCATCGAGATCGCGCGCGCCGCCGATGCCGAAGTAGAAGCGGTCGTTGCCCCGCAGGAGTTGATTGACGCGGTGCTCGCCGCGATCAGGGCCGAAGAGCCGTAAACACGCGGGTGGTATGCGGGTTGCACCTTTCAGCCGCGAAGAGGCGAAAGGAGCATCTCGATGCGAAGAACACTCACGATTGCGGCGTTGGCCGTTGCGTGCTCGATCGGCAGCGCGGCGACCGCACATGCAGATGTCAGGCTGACGCCGTTCGCGGGCGTAACGTTCGGCGACGACGCGCCGGCGTCAAAATTCAATACCGGCCTCGGTATTTCGTTCATGGGCAGAGTCGCGGGATTCGAAGTCGATTTCGGCTACACGCCGGACTTCTATGATGAGGAGACCGACTTCGAACTCGTCGGCGACGGCAACGTCACGACGTTGTTCGGCAATGTCGTCATCGGCGCCAGCAGCGGCCGCGTCCAGCCGTACGGCGTCTTCGGTGCCGGCCTGATACGGTCGCGCGTCGGCGACGCCGGAGATCTCTTCGACGATGTCACCACCAATGATTTCGGGATCAGCGCCGGCGGCGGCGTCAACTTCATGGTCAGCGATCGTGTCGGCATCCGCGGTGACATCCGCTACTTCCGCGCGCTCCACGACAACGAACCCGCTGACAACGACTTGGATCTCGCCGTCGGCAGCTTCGGCTTCTGGCGCACAACGGGCGGAGTGACGTTCAGATTCTGAACGGCTTACGGCTTACGGCTTACGGCTTACGCGATGATGGTGCGTTTTCGCGAGTCGAGATCTTGTCGGCAATGCGCAGGAGCATCGCGGCAACGTGCTCGTACTCATTGATGACACCGGAGAGCTGGTCGTGAGCCAGATAGTCCAGTCGAACGGTGAGACCAAGAAGGTAGCCTGCTTCCCTCGCCGAGCCATGGGCGAGATGGAGAAACCGGCAGTAGTCAGGCGTCGAGGGTCGGGAAGCTCCCTCGACAATGTTCGTAGCGACGGACACGGCTGCCCTGCGGATTTGCGACTGCAGACCGTAGCGCTCCTCTTTAGGAAGGTCAGCGGTCAGCTTGTAAACGGAGATGACCAGTTGGTCGGCGATTCGGAATGCTTCCAGCTTGCGATGATCCCTGCTCATGACCGCCCCGATTTCGCAAGATGGATGCCGGCCCGAAAGGTGCGACTTTGCTGACGTCAAGGATTAAGGCACTGCAGAAACTGCGATCTTCACAGCGGCGAAGTACGCAGAATCTGCGTACTTCGCATTCGTCAAGCACCCGTAAGCCGTAAGCCGTAAGCCGTCAGCCGCAAGCCGCGCTCAGGGCCGCCGCGGTTTCCGCCAGAGCCAGGCCAGCAGAAGGATCGCGGCGAGATACCAGAAGTAGCCGCCGCCGAGCATGTAGCCGATTTCCCGGCCGAAGGTGCCGAGGGCGTTGAGGAACGCGTCCACGCCGGACATCTTACTTTCAGCCGAGCCTCCGCCAGAGGGCGAAACTTCAGTCGCCGGACCCCGTATCTAGAGCCATGACCGACACCGTGCTGCAGGACGTCCGCTACGCCCTCCGCTGGCTCCGGAGAAGTCCCGGATTTGCCGCGGTCGCGGTGTTGTCGCTGGGCCTCGGGATTGGCGCCAACGCCGCGATTTTCTCGGTCGTGGATGCATTGTTGCTGCGTCCGCTGCCGGTCACCGCGCCGGATCGCCTGGTTGACCTCTACACCGGCGGCGGCGATGGCGATACCTACGCCACGAGTTCGGTCCCGGACCTCCAGGACTATCGCGACAAGACCCAGGTTTTCGAGGATCTCGCCGGTCACTCGATGATGTTCGCCGCCGTCGAGCGCGACGGCCGGCCGCGGTTGACGCTTGGCGAAATCGTGTCCGGCAACTACTTCACGCTGCTCGGCGTACCCGCGGCACTGGGCCGGACGCTCCAGCCCGCCGACGACGCAGCCGGCGCGCCGCGCGCCGTCGTCCTCTCGTCACGCTTCTGGCGCCGTGAATTCGGTGCCAATCCAGACGTCGTCGGCAAGACCCTGACGATCCGCGCCGAGCCGTACACGATCGTCGGCGTGCTCGGCGATCAGTTCACCGGCATGGTGCCGATGCTCGCCGCCGAGATCTGGACGCCCGTGCGTTACGTCGAGGACGTCGAGCCGGCCGGGATCAACGACAACGTGCCATCGCCGAGCGGCACGACGCGGCTCGATCGCCGCGGCATGCGCTGGCTGTTCGTCAAAGGCCGGCTCAAACCGGGCGTCACGCTCGAGCAGGCGCGCGCCAACGTCGATGTCGTCGCCGCGCAGCTGCGCGAGGCCTACCCGGTTTCGAACAAGGACCGAAAGACGACGCTCCGGATGTCGAGCGAGACGCGGATCCATCCCGACGCCGACGGCCTGGTCTCGTGGATCGTCACGGGTGCGATGGCGGCGGTCGGGCTGGTGCTGTTGATCGCGTGCGCCAACGTCGCCGGCATGTTGCTGGCGCGCGCGACCGCCCGGCAGCGCGAGATCAGCATTCGTCTGGCCATCGGCGCCGGACGCCGGCGCCTCGTTCAGCAGTTGCTGACCGAGAGCGTCGTGCTCGGCACCCTCGGCGCCACCGTCGGCGTGCTGCTTGCCGCGTGGACGACGCGTGTGCTGAGCACGTTCACGCCGCCGATTCCGATTCCGATTTCGCTGGACCTGCGGCTCGACGCGCGCGTCCTGCTGTTCACCGCGATCATCGCGATGCTCACCGGCATCGTCGCCGGCCTGGTGCCGGCACTGCGGGCGACCAAACCCAACCTCGTGGCCGACCTGCGCGGCGAAATGCAGCGCGAACGCGTCGCCGGCCGGCGCTGGTCGCTGCGCGATGCGCTGGTCATCGGCCAGATTGCCGTCACCGTCGTGCTGCTCGTGGTCGCCGGGCTGCTCGTCCGCAGCGTCCTCGCGTCTCAGCACGCCGACGTCGGCTTCCGTACCG
This sequence comes from Vicinamibacterales bacterium, assembly GCA_036274055.1. Lineage (GTDB taxonomy): Bacteria > Acidobacteriota > Vicinamibacteria > Vicinamibacterales > SCN-69-37 > DASUGM01. The sequence continues at coordinate 19,111 of DASUGM010000315.1, forward strand.
CCGGACTGGCGCTCGTCTCCGGCGACACCGACATGCTGCGCTATACGCCCGAGCGCAGCAGTGAGTTCTGGAAGGAAGCCGAGCGGCGCGTCCGCGCGCTGCCTGGCGTCGACAGCGTGGCCTTCGCCTCGCGCTTCCCGTTTTCGATCAACTTCAACCGCGAGACCATCGCCATTCCGGGACGTCAGAAGTCTCCGAATGAGACCGGCGCGCCGACCAACGCCGCGCGCGTCTCGCCGGATTACTTTTCGACGCTTGGAATCAGCGTCCTGCAGGGTCGCGCGTTTCAGGAGACCGACCTGCCCGATCGCCCGGCGGTCGCGATCATCAACCAGACGATGGCGCGCCGCTACTGGCCGGATGAGAACCCGGTCGGCAAAGTCGTCTTCCAGCGCACGCTCGACAGCGGCCGCCGTTTCGAGATCGTCGGCGTCGTCGCCGATCACCGGATGATGACGGTCGGCGAAGGCGCTCAACCGGCGATCTTTTTCGCGATGACGCAAAGCAACAACGGCTATCGGGTGCTCGCGGCACGAACCCGCGGCAGCGCCGCGACGCTGGTCTCGACGGTGCGCACGACGCTTCACGACATCGAGCCGCGCCTGCTGATGCTCGATCAGCAGACCATGGAGGCGCAGTTGGACGCGACGCTGTTCCCGGTGCGGATCGAGGCGATGCTCGTCGCGGTGTTCAGCGCGCTGGCGCTGCTACTCGCCGCGATCGGACTTTACGGCGTGATCGCCTTTTCCGTCGCCCGCCGCACCCGTGAGATCGGCATCCGGATGGCGATCGGCGCGCGACCGCTGACGGTGCTTTCGCTGATTCTCCGTCAGGGCCTGATGCTCGCCGCTATCGGCCTCGTCGCCGGAGCGCTCCTCGCGGCGCTGGCGACGCGCGCCGTCGCCGGCGCGCTCTTCGGGATCACGGCCGCCGACGCGGTCGCCTGGAGCACGGCCGTGGGGACGCTGCTCGGCATCGCCATCATCGCCAACCTGCTGCCCGCCTGGCGCGCGGCCAGGATCGATCCGGTCAGGGCGCTCAAGACCGACTAGCCCGTGCGACGGTGCGCCGGTGCGCGTGTGCGCAGTGCGCTTCTCTCCGACCGATCCCGGATGATCGTCGAGTCTGCCCAAACGCGAGTCTTGGGGCCGCACGGTGCAGACGCACCGGCGCACCGGCGCACGGGCGCACCGGCGCACGGTCTTAGAGCCCTGTCGCCAATGTCCCATCGGTGCCGATTTGCCCGCCAGACTTGATGTCGGGGCAACACGGTTGTGTCGCTGGCCCCCGTTTACTGGAGATTTTCGACCCGCCTTCGGCCGGAAAGCTGGCACGTCGGTTGCTGTAGTCAAGCGCGGCGATGTCTTCGACAGAGCAAATCCGGCGCACCAGGCGCCGTCACCAGCGCATCGAGGTCCTCGCGCCGATCGGGGCACGGCTGCTCGACCTCGAGGTGTCGGGACAGCTGCGCGACGTCAGCGAAGGCGGCTTTAGCCTCGGCACCGACGAGCCGGTTTCGCTCGACGTGCCGCACCTGGTGCTCTTCACTCTTGCCGACGGCTGGTCAACCGTCCTGCTGGCCTGTGCGCGTCACGAAGGACCCGGCCACGACTGCGCCCACGTCACCGGATTCGAGTTCGCCGACGCCGACGATTCGATGACACGACAGGCCATCGCCGAGCTGCTCGATCACGTCACAGTCCTCGCAGCGCCGTCAGCGGACTGACGCGGAGCGCGCGACGCGTCGGCAGCAGACACGCGACGACCGCCGCCGCCAACACGACGCCGACGACCGCCGCGTACGTCGTCGCGTCGGTCGGCGAGATCCCGAACAGTTGCGACCGCAACAAGCTGCTCGCCGAAAGTGCCGCGCCGACGCCGGCGACGATTCCGGCGAGCGCAGGCACGAGCCCCTGCGTCAACACGAGCCGCACCAGGCTGACGCCGGGAGCGCCGAGCGCGCGGCGAATGCCCAGCTCCTGCGTCTGCTCGGCGACGGTGTACGCGAGCACGCCATAGACGCCGACGACGCCGAGCGCGAGCCCGAAGACGGCGAACAGCGCGAGCAGCGCCGCGGTGACGCGACGCTGCGCCACCGAACTGCCGACGGCGTCGTCGTAGGTCCGGATCCCGTAGACCGCGAGCGCTGGATCAATCGTCTTGAGGGCGGCGCGGAGAGGCGCGCCCAGCGCCGCGGGATCGCCGTCGGTGCGCAGCACGAAGGTCATCTGGCGCATCGCCGAGTTGATCGTCTGCGCGGTCTGCGGTTGCGGCATGTAGTACATCGGCCGCGCGTCCTCGCCGAGATCCTGGTCTTTGACATCGGCCGAGATACCGACGATGCGCGCGAACTGGTTCTTGTCGCCGTCGACACGAATCCGGCGGCCGATGGGGTCTTCCTCAGCGAAAAACTTCTGCGCGAATCGTTGCGAAATGATCGCGACCGACTCGGCGCCGGCGCGATCGGCGGCGGTGAACGCGCGGCCGCGGAGAATCGGCGTGCGCAGGGCCTCGAAGAAGCCGGCGCGCACGAACGACGGCGGCGCGTTCCACGCCGGCTGTCCCAGGCCCGGCCTGGGCCGGCCCTCGATCGCAAAGTCCCAGACCCCGACGCCGTTCACGAGCGGCACCGTCGTTGTCGCGGTGGCGATCGTGACGCCGGGAAGCCGGGAGAGTTGATCGATCGCCTGATCGAAAAACGCGTCCGCCTTGCCGTCGTCGGCGTAGGCGGGGCGCGGCAGGTTGATGGTGGCAAGCAGGGTGCCGTCGGTCTTGAAGCCGGCATCGCTCGCGATCAGGCGGGTGAAACTCTGCACCATCAACGACGCGCCGACCACCAGGACCACCGCCAACGCAACTTCGAGCGCGACGAGCGAGCGCCGCGCCCAGGTCCGGCCGGCACCGGTCGAAGTCCGCGTGTCGAGCCGAAGCGCCGAGGCGAGCCGCGTCGCGCGCGAGCGCAACGCCGGCAAGACGCCAAGCAGACAGGCGGCCAGCAGCGACACCGCGGCGGTGAACGCCCAGACCCGCCAGCCGACGCCGATCTCGGCGGCGCGCGGCAGCGACACGCCGTCGGCGGTGCGCACCCACGAGATCACCAGGGCGGCGAGCACCGCGCCCAGCGCGCCGGCGGCGATCGCGAGCATGCCGCTCTCGAGCGCCGCGAGCCGGACGAGCCGCCAGCGGCCGGAGCCGAGCGCGGCGCGAATCGCGACCTCGCGCGCGCGCCGTTCCGCCCGCGCGAGCACCAGGCTCGCGACGTTGGCGCAGACGATCAGGAGGAGGAACGCCGTGGCCGCGAGCAGCAGCCGCAGCACCGGACGGACGTCGCCGACCGTGTCTTCGAGCATCGAGGACAGATAGAGGAAGTGGCCGTTGTGGACGGTCGGGTACTGCTGCCGCCAGCCCTGCATCATCACGGCCATCTCGTTGGCCGCGGTCTCGAGCGTGACGCCGTCCTTGAGACGCCCGATTGCCCTCGTCGAATGCGACGAGCGGCCGCCGGGATTTGCCGGGTCGATGTAGAGCGGCGTCCAAATCGTGTTGCCTTCGGGATAGTCGAAGGACTTCGGCATGACGCCGACGACGGTGCGCGCGCTACCGTTGACCGTGATCTGTGCGCCAACGACATCGTCGCGCCCCCCGAAGCGGCGCCGCCACAAGCCGTCGCTCAGAATCACCACGCCGTTCGGACCGGGCCGGTCGTCGGCGGTGAACAACCGCCCGCGCGCCGGCGTCGCCCGCAGCACATCGAAGAGACTCGGCGTCACGACCGCGCCGCGGATGCGCTCCGGCTCCTCGCCCGCGCCGCCGATGGTCATGTTGGTCTGTTGCAGGGCGCCGACCTTTTCCACGCTGCGGTTGTCGCGCTGGTAGTCGAGGTACTCGGGATTCGAAAGGACGAACTGCGGAAAATCGAAACCGCTTTCCGGGAGGAATCGCCCCCAGATGCCGACGAGCCGATCGGATCGATCGTAGGGCAGCGCGTGCAGCAGGACGCTGTCGACGATCGAAAACACGGCGACGTTGGCGCCGATGCCGAGTGTCAGCGTCGCGATGACGAAGAGCGCGTAGCCGGGTTCGCGGCGCAGCCGCCGCAAGGCGTAACGAATGTCCTGGAGCCAGCCGTTCATCAGATGCCCTCGATGCGCAGATGGAAGCGCGATGCTGTCGATGGTGAGCGAGCTGCGACGCCGCTCGGCGATGCCGGCCGCGGTCAGATTGATGGCGGTACGCAGCCATAAGGCGGCGACGGCGAGCCTGCCGGTGCGCCGCGCGGCGCGCCGCCGATCGTCGAAGGCCGCGGCCATGTCCGGTCCGTAGGCGTCGCGAAACGAGCGTGGAAACGCGCGCAGGAGCGCTGCAAACACCCGCGCCCCGGCGCCGGTCACTGCCGGACCTTTCCAGGCGCGAGCTGCCGGCGCGCCAGCCGCACGACGGCCCGCAGCCGGACGGTTTCTGCCTCGGCGACACGGCGCCCGAACGGCGTCAGCCGGTAGTAGCGCCGCCTCGCTTCACGCGCGCTGCCCTCGCCCGGCCCGTCGTCGGCGATGACGCCGAGGGTGGTCAACCGCGCGAGGATTCTGTAGAGCGAACCCAGCTCGAGTCGGACGCCGCCGGCGTCGGCCCGCTCGACGGCGGTCGCCAGACCATAGGCATGCCTCGGCTCATCGGCCAGCGCGAGGAGGACCTGAAAATCTCCGGCGGCGAGGGGAAGCAAGGCTCGAGGATCGGACATCGTTTATCTGTAGACGACAGATAGGGCGCGCGCGTTGGCTCGGGCGCGCGCGCGCATGGGCGATGGGCGATCGGGTGATCGGGTGATGGCAGTGCATCGAACGATCGCGCGATCGGGCCAAGAATCGCTCTGAGTTTTCATTCGCTTCGGGCTCGGGTGGCCCTTCGCCCGATCGCGCGATCGCCGATGCTCTGCCATCGCCCGATGGCTCGATCGGCGATCGCCGATTGTGTGAGACGCAATAGGCCGGCGGAACTTCTGCCGGCCTATTGCGTCTCACACAGTAGCGTGCTACTGTGCCACACACATTAGAGACGGCCATGGCCCCGACAGACACCAGCGACGCGACGTCGCAATTACGCCGCGGCGTCCTGGAGTTGTGCATTCTCGAGGTGCTCAAGCGCGACGCCAGTTACGGCTACGAGATCGTCACCACCCTCGACGGGCTCGGACCGCTGGCTGCCGGAGAAAACACGGTGTATCCGCTGCTGCGCCGTTTGAAGAGCGACGGGCTGCTCGAGACCTTCGCCCGCGAGTCGCCCAACGGGCCGCCGCGGCAGTATTACCGCATCACCGCTGATGGGCGCCGCCGCTTGCAGGCGCTGGGCAAAGACTGGGAAACGATGGTCGCTGCCGTCGAACGCTGCCGGCGCAACGGAGACGAGGCATGAGTCAACATCCACTGGCAGAGCGCTATTTGACGCAGCTCGAGCGTGAGCTGGCCGGCATGGCGCCCACCGATCGCGCCGAGGTCGTGCAGGAAATCCGCAACCACATCGCCGAGGCGGTCGCCGCCGGCAAGCCGATCGACGTCGTGCTGACCACCCTCGGTCCGGCCGATGCGCTGGCGCGCGGCTACGCGGTCGAGCTGCTGCTGCACCCCAAGACGGTCAAGAAGGGCTCAGGCCGCGTCCAGCGGGCGTTCGCGCTGGTCGGCCTGGTCGCGTTGATGAGCATTCCGACGCTAGTCATTGTCGTCACCCTCGGTGCGATCGGCGTGTCGTTCGTCATCAGCGGATTCGTGATGTTCGTCGTCGGCATCGCGGCGTCGATCGGCGAACTGCCTTACTGGGTGCAGATGGACGTGCCGCCGATCTTCGCGATC
>DASUGM010000316.1:0-3896 GCA_036274055.1 Vicinamibacterales bacterium
CGCGCCGCCGGCAGGATGACGTCTGCGTTGACGCTCTGATCGGTGGCGAGGGCAATCGGCCTGCCGTCCTGGCCCACGCGATCCTGACCATGGCGCCACACCATCTGGCCATTCACGCTGGCTTCGACCGTGTAGCGCCCCGCGCGCAGCCCAAGGACCTCGAAGGCGCCCTTCTCATCAGTCCGGGCCGACAGGCTGGCAATCGCGCCGGCATTCGAGCTGGCATTCGAGCCACGTACTCGCACCGTGGCACCGGCAACCGGCGTTCGATCCGCCGTCAGCACGCGGCCGCGTATAGTTCCTGCGGCGCCACGGGCCGGAACGAAGTTTCTCGGTCCTGGCGGCGGCACTCCAGCCTGATCGCGCAAGGCAATAACCAGCGCTTCGCCGCCGGTGAGCGCTGGCGCGACGAGCTGCACCCTACCCAGTTCGTCGCCCGTGTCCACCTGCACCTGGACCCTGGTGCCGAGCCCGATCTCGCGCTCGCGAAGACTGGGATCGGACGCCTTCGAATCGATAAATGTCGCGGCCGATCCGGCTGCCACATCGTAGGTGCCTCGCGGCAGTCCCCCGGCGCGGTACTCGCCGCGGTCGTCCGTCGTGCTCGTGAACTGCGCCGGAGACCCGTCGCGCTCGGGGTTCGCGCCCACACGCCGGATGGTGACCGGGTATCCGGCGGCCGGCGCCCCTTTCATATCGAGCACGACTCCAGAGATCGCCGCGCCGCGCGGCAGGTGCAGCTCGATGGGCCGGCTGACGTTCTCGCGTTGAATCACCACCGTCGCCGCGACGTAACCGCCCTTGGTGATGGCAAGCGTCACCGCACCGGCTCCGCCAACGTCCGCGACAAACCGGCCGTTGTCGTCGGTGAGGACTTCGGTTCTCCATGACCGCGAGGAGAGCTCGATGCGGGCCCGCCGCAGCGGAATCCCGGTTCCGTCCGCCAGGACGCGTCCGCTGATGACTGGAGCGCCGGGCGTTTGCGCCAGCGTGTCCGCGGCGAGCGACAACAGGGCGAGGACAAGGACTCGGCGCATTGATGTGGTGTCCGGCTTGAGCCGGACCTGCATATCTGACGCGTAAATTAGCAGATCAGCCGGGATGCCGGGTCAGCCGTTGCTTGATGTCCTCGGCAGTCAATCCGCGCACCTGAACCCGCTTGGTTCTCGAGCGTTCGCCCGCGATCAGGCTGATGTCACGTCGTGGTACGTCGAGCGCCGCGGCCAGCACTTCGATGAGCGCTGCGTTCGCCGCGCCGTCAACGGGCGGCGCCGACAGCCGCACCAGCAACGCGTCGTTCCGTGTCCCGGCGATCTGCGACCGGTTGGCGCGCGGGATGACGCGAACCGTGACCAGCACGGAATCCCCGGACTGAGTGATGTAGGACCCGTTCACGCTGCCCTAGTATCCTTCTGGATAAATGCCGTCGGACGTCGTTGGACTCCTGATAGCCGCGCTTGGCGGCGCGGCCGTTGGTCTGGAGCGCCAATGGTCCGGCCACGCCGAGGGGCCCGGCGCGCGCTTCGCCGGCATTCGCACCTTCACGATGCTGGGGGCCGTCGGCGGCTTCACCGGCTGGTTGTGGACCCTCGGCGTCACCGTTCCAGCCGCCATCCTTTTCACCGGCGGCGTCGCTGTCGTCGCCGCCGCCTATCTGGCCGGCAGCCGCCAGGATATCGACGGCACGACCGAGGTGGCCGCACTCGTCGTGATGGCTGCCGGAGTGCTCGCGGGCATCGGCTCGATCCAGATCGCCAGCGGAACCATCGCGCTGACGACTCTCCTCCTGTTCGAGAAGTCGCGTCTGCACTCGCTCGTGCGGCAGATAGACGACGTCGGATTGCGATCGGGGGTGCGGTTTGCGGCGATGGCGCTCGTCATCCTGCCGCTGCTTCCCGAGGGTCCGTACGGGCCGCTCGGCGGCTTCCGGCCGCGCGAGATCTGGACGCTGGTCCTCTTCTTCTCCGGGCTCAGCTTCGCCGGCTACGTCGCCCGCCGCATGGTGGGGCCTGGGCACGGAGATCTGGTCACCGGACTCCTTGGCGGCGTCGTGTCGTCGACGAATGCGACGCTGACGTTTGCCCGTGCGAGCAGGAGGGAACCAGCAACCGACCGCTCGCTCGCCGTCGGGGCCATTGCCGCGAACGCCGTGCTCTATCCGCGTGTGATCGTCGCGACGTCGATCCTCAATGCCTCGATCGTTCCGTCTCTCGCGGCCTACCTTGCGGCGCCGTTCGCAGTGGCGTGTCTCGTCGCTGTTGCCGGCATGCGTCGTTCGCGGCATGACGGCTCGCCGGACGTGGCGTCGCGCAATCCGCTACAGCTCGGCTCGGCGCTGAAGATGGCGCTCCTGTTTCAGGCGGTCCTGATGATCGTGCATGTCGCCCGCGAGTGGGGAGGGCAGTCCGGCGTGCTCACGACGGCAGCAATACTTGGACTGACCGACGTGGATGCCCTGACCGTCTCGATGGCCAGGGGAGCGGCAGGAGCAGCACCCGTCGCCGCGGCTCTCGCCATTGCCGTTGGCGTGCTGTCCAACACAGTGATGAAGCTCGGCCTGGCGCTCGTGCTCGGGAGCCCGCGCTTCAAGGCGATCGCCGGCGGAGCGCTCGCGCTGATGCTCGTCGCGCTCGCCGGTGCCGCTCTCGTCCTATGATCGAGGCTTGCAGACTCAAAAAGCCTCAGACCTTCTCTGGGATTGCTGGCAGCAGGGCCGGCGGCTGGCGTCCATTCCGCAGGATATTCGTCCGGGTACGCGCGAGGATGGCTACGCCGTGCAGGCGCTGCTCGAGCAGCGAAGCGAGGCGCCGCTCTTCGGCTGGAAGATCGCCGCCACGAGCGTCGCAGGACAGAAGCACATCAACGTCACCGGGCCGCTGGCAGGGCGACTCCTGGCCGAGAAGGTCTTCTCGAGCGGCGCGACGTTGCCGTTCGGTGTCAACCACATGAAAGTGGCGGAAGCGGAGTTCGCCTTCCGCATGGACCGCGACCTGCCGCCGCGCGCGCAGGCCTATACGGTGGACGAGGTGCTGGCCGCCGTTGCGACCCTCCACCCGGCGATCGAGGTTCCCGACTCCCGCTTCGACGACTTCACCATCGTCGGCGCGCCGCAGCTGATTGCCGACAACGCCTGCGCCCACCAGTTCGTGCTCGGCCCGGCGGCGACGGCCGACTGGCGCAGCCTCGATCTCGTCGAGCACAAGGCGATCGGGACGGTGGGGAACCTGACTCGGGAAGGGAAGGGCGCCAACGTGCTTGGTGATCCGCGCGTCGCGCTGGCCTGGCTGGCGAACGAGCTGTCGTCGCTCGGGATTCCGTTGAAGGCCGGTCAGGTCGTCACGACCGGCACGTGCCTGGTGCCGCTTCCGATTCAGCCCGGCGATCAGATCACGATCGATTTCGGCGTGCTGGGCGGCCTCACGGCGCGAATGATCTGAGGTCGGCGGCTATCAACTTCCAACTCCCAACTCCCAATTCCCAACTCCCAACTACCGACTACCAACTACCGACCACCGACTACGAACTACCGACCAGTCGCAGGCGCCCACGGCAGCTCGGCGTCTCGAAACGCCTCGATTCCCGCCCGCGTCAGCTTTGACATCTCGCCGACCTGATCACCCGCGATCGTCGTGAAGTTGAAGCAAGCCTTCCCGTGCATCCGCTTCTTCAGTCCCGGCGACAGCCTGTCCGCCAGGCGGGGCAACACATAGACCGGCATCAGGTAATAGCTGACGTAGTTCTTCCGGATTCGTACTCCTGCGACGAACAGCGGCCGTCCGATTCGATCCTGCTGGTCGGGCGACCCGACCTGGAAGTCGCCCGGCTTGTCGACGGTTACGACGAGGTTCTCTGACTGCGACGCGAGAACGTCGCGCAGCGTCGAAAATGTTTCGGAG
>DASUGM010000317.1:0-15516 GCA_036274055.1 Vicinamibacterales bacterium
GGTCATGCAATCGAGGCTGTAGTGCTCGCGCACGCCGGCGGCGCCGGCGCGCGCGAGCGCGGCAGCGCGATCGCGATCCGTCAGCACGGTAAACAGCGCGTCGGCCAGCGCGTCCGGATCGCCCGGCGGCACCAGGATCCCGCCGCCGGTGCGTTCGACGATCTCGATGAACGAGCCGTGGCGAGGCTCGACCACCGGTACGCCGTTGGCCATCGCCTCGAGCAGCGTGAAGCCCTTCGGTTCGACGTAGGTCGCCGGCATCGACATGACGTCCATGCTCTGCAGGAGCGCGATCTTGCCGGCACGGTCGGGCGCACCGGCATAGTGAAAGTGATCGGCAAGCCCCCATTCGGCCATCTGCCGCTCGATGCCGGCGAGATACTCGCGATGTTCGGCGAGCAGATAGCCGCCGGCGATCAGGCGCGTGGCGGGCGCGCCGGGGCGCGCCCGCAGGCGCCGGTAGGCGTCGATCAGCACATGCAGGCCTTTTTCGGGCGCGACGCGCCCGAAAAAGCCGACCGTGTACGGCGCCTCGCGTCGCACCGGCCCTGGCGCGTGACCGTCGAGGTTGATACCGAGCGGCACGACCCGGATCCGCTGCCGCGGAATGCCGAGATACGTCGCCATGTACTCGGCGTAGTAGTCGCTGACCGCGATGAACAGATCCACGTCCTTGATCTGTTGCCGAATCAATTCCATCGCCTGCGTCCGATGCGGCTCGCTGAGGTTGTCGAGAAACAGATCTTCGCCCTGCAGCGTGCACGCGATCGGCGCGTGCAGCGTCTCGCGCAACGGCCTGGCGAGCCCGATCAACAGCGTGAATGGAATCGTGACGATATCGAAGCGCGGCCCGTGCGCGAGAAACGCCTGCAGCTTGGCGACTTCCTTTTTCTGATGGCCGTCGGCGCCGCGCAGCATCGACACCGTCATCTCGCCGAGAAATGTCGGGTCGACCTTGATCTGCCGCTTCGACGCGAGTTTGAGCATCGGCGCCGAGTCCCACAATCGATCCAGAAACGCCGGCGAGTGTCGAAACAGCGCGAAGTGCTGCTGCAGGTAAACGCTGATGCCGCCGAAGAAGACTCTCGATGAACTGACGTTCGGCTCGTCGGTGGTTGTCGGCGTGTAGACCGGCATCAGCACGACCTCGTGCCTGCGAGCGGTCAGCGCCGCCGCCAGCGCGTTGTCGCGCAGGCAGCTGCCGCAGTACATGTCCGCGGCGCCGGCAGTCAGATACAGAAGACGCATCTCTGTTAGGCCCTGGGCACTAGGCCCTGGGCGCTGGTGGGTTCTCGGGTCGCGCACTCCGAGCCGTGAGCCGTGAGCCCTGAGCCAACTGGAAGGCTCTTCTCCCGTAGAGATGCTCGAACAGATTTCCCTCATGCGGCTGATCCCAGACGATCGCGTTGGTCTGGATCGCGCCGAGGTTCAGACGGCCGATCAACGCCGACTCCAGTAACCTGCTCCGCAGCGCCGCGTCGTCGGTGAGGGCGGTGACGACTAGCGTCGGCCCGAGGCACTCGGGCATCGCAGTCATCTCCTCGGCACTGACGTCGACCACCGAGACGAACGGGAACAGGAATTCGCGATTCGCCAGCGGGTGGGTTGTCGAGGTGCAATGCACGACGGTCGGCAGAAGATAGGTGCTGCCGTCGAGCTCGACGACGCGCGGCCCGGTGCGGAACGCTGCCGTGACGTCAGTCGCACCCGGTTCGTGCAAACCGCCGTCAATCTGATGCGAAATCCGGCGCGCGACGTGCGGATCGACGAACGGCGCGATCTCGGCCTGTGGGTCGTCGGTGGCGCGAGGGACGATGTCCGCGAATCGGCGCGCGATGGCCTCGGCGATCTCGCGGCCCTGCGAAGGCGTCCACACCCCGGAGAGATTCACGCACGATCGGCCGCCGTTTTCCGCCGCCGACTTGACGATCAGATCGAGGTGATCGCGCCATGCTCCGGCGCGATCGGCCCCGAGAACGATTTTGCTGTAGCCGGGCCCGTGCAGCTCCACGCGCGGATCGCCAGCGACCGATCCGATCGCGGCGATGTCGCCGAAGAACATGCTCCGCCCGGTTTGCCTGACGATCTCGCCGGCGCCGGCGTGGTCGCTGGGAAAGTAGCAGAATGCTTCCGGCGGAATCCCGGACTGCATCATCGCCTGCGCGAGCCGGAACGGCGTCCATGGCTCGGCGCTGCCGGGGCGGAGAACGAGCGGCATCTTCATCGCGATCGCCGGCACCCACAAGCCGTGGACGCCGGGGGAGTTGCTGGGCAGGACGACGCCGAGGGCACGCGCGCGCGGAAAGAAGCTGATCGCGTGGCCGTTGACCTCACCGAAGCCCCGATCGAGGATCTCGAGATCGAGACCACGGGTCAAACCGCGCAGGATCGAACCGACGTTCTGCATCACCGACGCGACGCGCTGCATGTTGCGCCGCACCATCACGTAGGGCATGCCGGTCGTCGCCGACAACTGCTCAACGTAGTCGTCCGGAGACTGGCGATCGTCGCCGAGGGGCAGCGTGGCGTTCAGAAACACGTCGGCCGCGGCGCCGATCATCTCGGTCAGCCGTGCCACCGGAATCTTCGCGAGCGCGGCGCGCGCACCGTTTTGCGCCAGCAGGTCGCGGCGGATCAAGCCGACGTTGGCCTGACTGACCTCGACGAACGGACGGCCAGTCGCGTGATGCGGCGCCCTGGCCACGTCCAGGCTCTTGTAGGCCCGGCCGTGGCGGAGCAGCGGAACATGCAGCATGAGGGGATTTTATCGGTACGCGGAACGGACTATCGCTCGCCGTCTTCTTTATAGGAAGATGACACGCGCCAGCACGTTCCAGGTCCCCGCGTGCCCGACGTCCACGCCTACCCCCGTACCGACACCATGTCACCAGAGTCCGATCTCGATTCCCACGTCCGCGACATCGTCCAGTGGCACTTCAATCCGGAAACGGGCACACCGTTCTGGCTCGAATTCGCGCAGAAACTGGACTGGGATCCGCGCCGGGACGTCCAGACCTACGCTGACCTCGATCGCTTCGGTTTCTTTCAGGACGAGTGGTTGCGCGGCGGACCGGTGCGGCGGTGGGTGCCGAAGGGCTACGCGCACAAGCCGATTTACACCTTCGAGACCGGCGGATCGACGGGCGTGCCGAAGTCGCGCATCAACATCGACGACTTCCGGACCGACTACGAGATGTTCAGCGACACGCTGCCGGACCAGTTCTTCCCGAAGGGCAGCGACTGGCTGATGGTCGGCCCGTCAGGGCCGCGGCGGCTGCGGCTCGCGGTCGAACACCTCGCCCAGCATCGCGGCGGCATCTGCTTCTGCGTCGATCTCGACCCGCGCTGGGTGATCAAATTGATCAAAGCGCGGCAGATGGATCAGATGGAAGCGTACAAGCGCCACGTCATCGAGCAGGCCCTGACGCTGCTCAAGGCGCACGACGGCATCCAATGCATGTTCATTACCCCGAAGCTGCTCGAGGCCCTGGCCGAGAAGATCTCGATTCAGAAAGCCGGGATCAAGGGGATCTTCTGCGGTGGCACCGAGATGACGCCGCAGTTCCATCGCTGGGTGCGTGAGGAAGTGCTCGGCGACGTGTTCTTCGCGCCGACCTACGGCAACACGTTGATGGGCCTGGCGGTCGGCAAACCGTTCGACATCAGGGACAACTACGCGATCATCTATTACCCGCCGCGGCCGCGCGCGCTCCTCGAAGTCGTCGATCCCGACGAGCCGATGCGCCTGGTCGGCTACGGCGAGACCGGCCGCGTCCGTCTCACCACGCTGACGAAGGAGTTCTTCATGCCCCGTTTTCTCGAGCGCGACGAGGCCGAACGCGAGCCGCCCTGCGACGCCTATCCCTGGGACGGCGTCCGCAACGTCCGGCCGTTCTCGCGGTTCCAGAGCAGCGTGACGGAAGGCGTCTACTGACGGAACTTAGTTCCAAGTTCCAAGTTGACGATATATATCCACAGTGGCTATATTCACTGTGTGAGCGCCCTGACCCCCGATCCTAAAACGCTCCTCCCGCTGCCGACCGCGACGTTTCACATCCTGATGGCGCTCGCCGAGGGCGACCGTCACGGCTACGCGATTATCCAGAGCGTCGCCGAGCGCAGCCGCGGCGCGATGAAGCTCGGCGCCGGCACGCTCTATCGCTCCCTGCAACGGATGATCGACCAGGGGCTGGTGCGCGAAAGCGACACCCGGCCGGCCGCCAAAGACGACGACGAGCGGCGGCGTTATTACCGGCTGACGCCGTTTGGCGGCGCCGTCGCGCGCGCCGAGGCCGACCGTCTCGCGGCGCTCGTCAAGCTCGCCCGCGCCAGCGGGTTCCTGACCCAGAGGTCGTGATGCGCTGGTATCGCCTGCTGCTGCATCTCTACCCGGTCTCATTCCGCGCCTCATACGGCGACGAGCTCAGTGCCGTCTTCGCCGCCCGGAGCCGGGACGCCCACGGTTTCGCGGCACACGCTGCGCTGTGGTGCGATCTGCTCGCTGACACCGTCGTCACCGCGGCGCGGCTCCACGCCGACGTCCTGATCCAGGACCTCCGCCATACCGTCCGATCGCTTCGTCGCGCGCCAGGGTTCACGGTTGCCGCGGTCGTCGTCGCTTCGCTCGGCATCGGGGCGACGACCGCCGCGTTTTCGATTGCCGACCACGTCATCACCCGGCCATTTCCGTTTCCGGACGCGGATCGGCTGGTCAAGGTCTGGCAGGACCAGGTGGCGCGCGGCTACGGCCGCATGGAGTTCTCGCCGGGCAACTATCGTGACGTCAAAGCCGCGGCGCGATCGTTCGAGGCCATCGGCGCGTACACCGAACCGGTGACGGCGACGCTCACCGGTCACGGCGATCCGGTCCTCCTGTCGGGCGCCGCGCTGACCGACGACCTGTTTGGCGTGCTTGGGCTGTCGCCGGCGCTCGGAAGAGTGTTCACGCCGACCGACGGCGCCAGCGGCGGTCGTGCGATTCTGCTCAGCGACCGGATGTGGCGGCGGCGATTCGGCGCTGATCCCAATATCCTCGGCCGCAGGCTGCGGCTCGACGGCGAAACCTACGCCGTCGTCGGGGTGATGCCGCCGGTCTTTGTGTTTCCGAATCGCATCGCCGAATTCTGGATTCCATTGCAATTTCAGCCCGCCGACTACGAGAATCGCGCCAGCACCTGGGTCTACTCCGTTGCCAAGCTGCGGCGCGGGGTGACACTCGAGGCGGCACGCGCCGAGCTGCGGACGATTGGTACCGCACTCGAACGCGCGTTTCCTGAACAGAACGCGAAGACCAGCGCGACGGCATTCCTGTGGCGCGACGAGATTCCGTCGCAGAGCCGGCAGCTGCTGATCGCGCTGGTCGGCGCCGCGGCGTGCGTGTTGCTGATCGCGTGCAGCAATCTCGCCAGTCTGTTGCTCACCCGCGCCGGCTCGCGAGAGCGCGAGCTCGATGTCCGGGCCGCGCTTGGCGCCGGCAAGGCCCGTCTCATCCGCCAGCTCTTCACCGAGAGCGTAGTCCTGGCTGCCGTCAGCGGTGTGATTGGCATCGCGCTGGCCGTATCGGTCCTGCCCTTGGTCGCGCGTCTGGTGCCCAACGCGTTGCCGATCGCGGAGGTGCCGTCGGTCGATGGCCGGATGCTGGCCATCGCCGCATTGCTGTCGGTCAGCACGGCGCTCGGCTTTGGCGTTCTGCCGGCGATTCGTGCCGGCCGCCGCGCCGGCCGCGGCATGGTGACGGCCGCCGCGCGCACCGGTGTGTCACGGCAGACCGAACGCGTCCGCCGGGCGCTGGTGGTCGTGCAACTGACGGTCTCGGTCGTGCTCCTTGTCGCCACCGGGCTGCTGCTGCGCGCGCTCTGGACGGTGCAGGCCACATCGCCGGGTTTCGACGCCGCCAATGTGATGACGCTGCGGACCTCGCTGCCGATTCCGGCCTACGCGGAGCTGGAGGCGCGGGTGACGTTTTACGATCGCGTCCTCGGTGACATCCGCCGGATCCCGGGGGTGATTGACGCGGGGTATATCAGCGCGCTGCCGATGGTCTGGCGCGGCGGGATCTGGCCGGTCGAGATCGTCGGCCGGCCGCAAGGGTCGGCGACCGAGACGCAATCGTCCAGCCTCCGTTTTGCGACGCCCGGGTTTTTCCGCGCCATGACGATTCCGCTTGCGGCCGGACGTGAGATCGCCGCCAGCGATACGCCGACGTCGCAACTCGTCGCCGTCGTCAGCCAGTCATTCGCGAGGACCTATTTTCCGGACGGCGGCGCGATCGGCAGCCAGATCGTCATCGCCAACCGCGCCCGTGCCATCGTCGGCATCGTCGGCGACGTTCGCGTCCGCGGCCTCGAACGCGAGAGCGAGCCGCAGGTGTATCTGCCGGCGGCGCAGCACATCGGGGCCGGCTTCTTCTACGTCCCGAAGGATCTCGCGGTGAAGTCGTCGTTGCCGATGTCGACGCTGGAGCCGAGACTACGCGAGATCATCCGGCGCGTCGAGCCGGAACTCCCGATTACGGATCTCCGGCCGCTGGCCGACGTCATCGTCGCGGACACCGCGACCCGCGCCGTGCAGCTCCGCGTGCTGGGTGCGTTTGCGGCGATCGCGCTCCTGCTCGCCGGCGTCGGTATTCACGGCCTGCTCGGGTTCTACGTGGCGACGCGATCACGGGAGATCGGCCTCCGCGTCGCGCTCGGCGCGCAGCGCGGCGACGTCGTCTCGCTCATCACGCGTCAGACGCTGCTGCTCGCCGGCGCCGGTCTGGCAGCCGGCATCGGCCTGGCGTTGCTGGTGGCGCAATCGCTGCGGACGATGCTCGCCGGCGTGGCGCCGGCCGACGCGGCGACGTTTGCCGTGGCGGCGGGCACGTGCGTCGTCATGATGGCGATCGGCAGCGCGCTGCCGATCCGCCGCGCGCTCAAGCTCGATCCGGTACGGCTGATTCGGTCGGAGTGAGCGTCGACCGCTGTTCTTCGATGGTCAGAAACAGCGGCGCGACGCCGATCAATGCAAGAAAGCCGAGGGTGAAACGGCCGGGATGGTTGATCAGCGTGAACGTGACCTGCTCGCCGGCCTGGACGCGAAAGGGAATTGATTTCCGCACCAGCGTGTTGTGCGCCTTGAGGACGTGGTCGCCCGGCGCGACGTCCAGCGCCACGCGGTCGCCGAACATCAGCGTCGTCTTCGCGCCCTCGTCGATGGTGACGACGACCTGGCGTTGACCGACGTCTTTCTTGTGGGTGCGGGTGAGCAGGACGCGGGCGGCAGCGGGCACTGTCCTTAGTATCTAATATTCGTCTTGCCGCCGACATTTGCCCCGCCGCCGCCGACCCGGACCGATCCCGTGGTCGATCGATTGCACGGCGTCGAGATCGTCGATCCATATCGCTGGCTCGAAGGCGACAACAGCGATCCGCAGAATCAGGGCCTGGTGACGCTGGAAGTCGGCGCCTGGACCGACGCGCAGAACGCGCACACCCGGGCCATGCTCGATCGGCTGCCGGGGCGCGCCGCGCTCGAAGCGCGCGTGCGGCCGCTGATGGAGATTGGCGCGATCAGCGCGCCGGCGATGCGCGGCACTCGCTACTTTTTCTCCAAGCGCGAGGGCGCGCAGAATCAGCCAGTCATTTACTGGCGCGAGGGCTACCGCGGCGAGACTCGCATCCTCATCGATCCCGCCGCAATCGACCCGAGCGGATTGACGACCGTCGAATGGTTCTCGCCCTCCCGCGACGGCCGGCTCGCCGCCTACGGGACGTTCCGCGCTGGCGACGAAAATACGACGCTGCGCCTGATCGAGGTCGACAGCGGGCGAGTGCGTCCGCTCGAGATTCCCAACAAGACGCAAGCCGCGCAATGGCTCCCCGACGGCTCCGGCTTCGTCTATCACAATCTCAAAACGGCAAACGATCCGTACAGCGGCCGGGTGATGTTCCATCGCATCGGCACGTCACCGGACGGCGACGTCGAACTCTTCAGGCAGTTCACCAAAGACGAGAACGAAGCACTGGCGACGACCTGGGGACCGTTCGGCTCGTTGTCTGCCGACGGCCGCTGGCTGGTGCTGGGCTATTGGATCGACACCCAGTCGAACGATGTGTGGCTGCTGGACTTCGCGCACTTTCTGGCGACCGGCGTCATCGAGCGCCGGCCGGTGTCGATCGGCACGACCGGCGGAGGGACCGGCACGGTGATCGACCGCACGCTCTACCTGCAGACGACGAAGCGTGCTCCGAGAGGCCGCGTGATCGCCGTCAGCGTCGAGGCACCGGAAGAATTGCACTGGCGCGATCTCGTCGGCGAGCGGGACGACGCCGTGATCGAAGCGGTGGAATTCGCGAAGGACGCCCTCGCCGTCACCTGGATGCGCAACGCATCGAACCGCACCGAAGTCTTCGACCTATCCGGCGCCTCTCGCGGCCTGGTATCCCAGCCGGGGCTTGGCGCCACGACGCTGGCCGCCGAGGACGATCGCACCGAGGCCTATCTCACGTTCACCAGCTTCAACCATCCGACCGCGATTTTTCGCGTCGATCTCGCGTCGCCGGCGTCGCCGCCGGAGTTGTGGGAGCAGCCCGAGGTGCCGGTCGATCCGTCGGCCGTCGTGGTCGAGCAGGTCTGGTATCCGTCGAAGGACGGCACGCCGATCAGCATGTTCCTCGTTCATCGCCGCGGGTTATCCCGTAACGGCACGGTGCCGACACTGCTCAACGGCTACGGCGGTTTCAACATCAACGAGACGCCGGTGTTCGCGCCGACGCTGTTTCAGTGGTTCGAAGCCGGCGGCCTCTTCGCCCTGCCGAACCTGCGCGGCGGCGGCGAGTACGGCGATGCCTGGCACGAGGCCGGCATGCTCGAACGCAAGCAGAACGTCTTCGACGACTTCATCGCGGCGGCCGAGTGGCTGATCGCGGAAGGCTGGACGAACCCGTCGCGGCTGGCGATCACCGGCGGCTCGAACGGCGGCCTGCTGACCGGCGCCGCGATCACGCAGCGGCCCGATCTGTTTCGCGCCGCGATCTCGGCAGTGCCGCTGCTCGACATGCTGCGCTACCAGCACTTCCTGATGGCGCGCTACTGGGTCCCGGAGTACGGATCGGCGGAGCGTGCCGATCAGTTTCCGTTCCTGCATGCCTACTCGCCGTATCACCGGATCGCGGCGGGGACGCGCTACCCGGCTGTCTTTCTCAGTGCCGGCGAGCACGATACTCGCGTCCACGCGCTGCACGCCCGCAAGATGGCGGCGCGCCTGCAGGCCGAAACCGGGTCAGATCCCGCCGAGCGGCCGGTGCTGCTGTGGATCGATCGCGAATCGGGGCACGGCCAGGGCAAGCCGCTGAACCTGCGGCTGAGGGACGTCGTCGATCAGCGGCTCTTTGTCATGAGTCAACTGCACATGCTCTAAGAGCGCTCGGAAGGATCTCTGGAGGGGTTGTAGGAGCATGTAGGAACACTTCGGTTTTCAAACCCGATAGTCTCCTTTATGCTCCTCCAAGATCCTCCAGAGATCCTTCCGAGTACGTCGCTTTTTATCGATTCAACAGCTTCGCCGCCCTGAACAGCGGATCTGCCGCCGACTGCAGCACCCATTTGAGGCGCGGCGGATAGTCGGGCGGCAGTGCCTCGATCAGCGCGCGCACCTCGGCGGCGGTCTGCACCGACTGGTAGCCGCTGAGCGTCGCGTCGGCCCAGCGCTTGGGGAAGAAGATGTCGCCGGTGCGCTTGATCTCCCAGGTCAGCTCGAGCGCCGGGCGGACGAATTTCTTCGACACCCCGGCGCGCAGCGGATGGTGCAGAAAACGAATGCCTTCGAGGACCCAGGCCTCGCGGCCGCGGTTCTTGACGTCCTTCAGGCTCGTGAAGAACTGTTCCCGGACCAGCGAATCGCGCGAGAGCGCCGGCGTTACGAACGCGAACCGCGCTTTCCGATCCGCGTTGGTCAGCCGGTCGAGCTGCGTCTTCATGATCTCGTCGCTGGCGGAGACGCCACGCACGGCGAGATCCATCGCGAGATCGGCCTCGTCGTTTTCCGACAGCTTCAATCCCGGCACCGACGCCTCGCGGCGCCAGATCTTCTCGAGCCATTCGACGGTCGGTTGCGTCAGCGCGACGCTGCGAATCGTGTTGAACCACGTCGCCTTCGTGCTCGTCGTCCTCGCGCGGTCGAGCCCGGCGCGAAGCACCGGTTCGAGCGCGGCGGCCGCCGCCGCGCGGTCATCGGCCGGCGTGAAGCGCCAGAACAACGTCCGCACGTCCCCGAGCAGCTCGGACAGGTTCAGCTCGTTGGTCTCCTTCGGCAAGGCGACGACCAGCGCTTTCGACACGGCATCGAGCGCGACGCGCCCCTCGAGCATGCACTCCCAGAGCGCGACCAGCGCCGAGCCGCGGAGCAGCGGATCCTTGATGTCGGCGAGTGAAGTCGTCAGGTACTCCAGGGTCTTCGCGTCAAGATCGAAGAAGCCGTAGCCCTTGCCGCCGGCGACTGGCAATACGAATGCCGGCGCGGGCAGGCCCGATGGAATCGGCACCGCGGTCGTGGCGCCAGTGACGGTGACGTCGACGTTGACGACGCGACCGGCCTTGTCGCCGATCGCGACCTGCACCTGCATCGGCCATACCAGTCCGCGATTGCGCGGATCGCTTTGCCGCAGCGTGATCGACGTGAGCTTGCCGTCGGCGACTTCGACGTCGCTGCTGGTCACCGGCCGGCCGGGCTCGTCAACCCAGGCCTTGCTCCAGGCGGCCAGGTCGACCGGTGTCCGCGCGTCGAGCACCTGAATCAAATCCGGCCAGGTCGCATTCGCGAAGGCGTGCGTCTTCAGGTACTCGCGCAGGCCATCGCGCATCTGGTCTTCGCCGAGCAGCCACTCGAGCTGCCGCATCATGATCGGCGCCTTCTGATAAATGATCGCCCCGTAGAGCGATCCGGCGTCGTCGAGATTGTCGAGCCGCTGGCGGATGGGATTGGCGCCGTCGGTCCGATCGATGTCGTAGGCGGACGGGTAGTTCGATAGCAGGAACCGAAGCGGGTGATTCACTTCGGGAAACGACGGATTGACGATCTTCGCGGCCATGAAATTAGCGAAGACTTCCTTCATCCACACGTCGTTGAACCAGCGCATCGTCACCAGATCGCCGAACCACATGTGCGCGGTCTCATGCGAGATCACGCTGGCGCGGCCGAGATACTGGTTCTGCGTCGCGGTCTCGTCGAGCAGCAGGCTGTTGGCGTTGTAGTAGACGGCGCCGGGATGCTCCATCCCGCCGAACTGAAACGACGGAATCAGGACGAAGTCGAACTTCCCGAACGGATAGGCGATCGTCGTGTAGTTCTCGAGCCACTCCAGCGCCTTGGCGTGGAGGTCGAAGATCGCGTCCTTGTTGCGCGCCACCTTCGCGGCGTCGGTCTCGCGGTGCCACATGTGGAAGACGCGGCCGTTGCGCTCGGCGGATTCGACGTGAAACTTGCCGGCCGCGAACGTGAACAGGTAGGTCGAGACCGGCGGCGTCTCGTCGAACAGCAGGCTCACCGTGTTCTTGTCGCGCACCGTCATCCGCCCGGCCTCTCGGCCGTTGGCGATGCCGGCCCAGTCGGGCGGCACCTGCAGAATCAGCTTCCACTTCGCCTTGAGGTCGGGCTGATCGAAGCAGGGCAGGGTCTCGCGCGCCCGCGCCGGCACGAACAGCGCGTAGAGAAAATCGTTTTGCCGGTTCAGTGCGCTGTCGCCGGCGATGAACTCGAATTCGACGACGTTGTCGCCCTGGACCAGACGCCGCGACGGAATCACGATGTGCTGATTGTCGACGCGCGGCTCGACGGCCTGTTGATTGGCGCTGACCGCCAGGAGGTGATCGGTCGGCGGCGTGAAATCGAACGCGACCGGCTTGGCCGTGTCGCTGAGGGCGAACGTCGCGATCATGTGTCCGGTCACCGGCGCGGTTTTCTCGGCGGGAACCCGGACCGTCAACTCATACCGGACGTTCGTGATCCGGGTGGCGCGTTCCTCGGCGAGCGCCAGCGGAACCCCCGGCCCCGGGGGCGCGGGCGGCCGATGTGAGAGGTAGTAAAAGAAGGCGCCGACGGCAAAGACCGTGGCGAGAACAAGAGCGGAGAGGGCCCAGCGCACTCATTGGATTGTAAAGCGCCGGATCAACTTAAAACTTAAAACTTCAAACTCGAAACTCGGAACTGGGGACTCAGGACGGCGGCCTCAGGCCGCGGACCCAGTGTTCGAGTTTCAAGTTTGAAGTTTCAAGTTGATCTAGTCTTCTCTTAGAGCGGTGAGCGGATCGATCCGCATCGCCCGCCGCGCCGGAATCACGCAGGCGAGCAGCGAGACGCCGGCGAGCAGAGCGACGATGGCGATGTATGACACCGGATCGTAGGCGCGAACGCCGAACAGCTGATTGGAGATCGCACGCGCCGCGAAGACGGCGCCGACCAGGCCGACGGCGAGGCCGATCGCGGCGAGACGCCCACCTTCCTTGATGACCATCCGCACCACCATTCCCGGCTCGGCGCCGAGCGCCATCCGGACGCCGATTTCGCGCGTCCGCTGCGTCACCAGGTACGCAAGCACGCCGTAGACGCCGACCGACGCCAGCGCCAGCGCGAACAGGGCGAACGCGCCGACCAGCGTCATCGCGAACCGCCGCTGCGAGAGGCTGGCGTCGAGGAAACTGGCCATTGGCTTCACGGAGAACAGCGGCAGGTCGGGATCGACGGCGCGGACCGCGCCGCGCACTGCCTGCTCCTGCCGGGCTGGATCGCTGTCCTTCGTCTTCACGACCAGCGCCATGGCCAGGCTCGAGAACTGGTAGGCCGAGCGGTACATCTGCGGCCCGCCCCCGCGCTCGAGCGAAACCGATCGGACATCGGCGACAACGCCGACGATCGTGAACCAGGGCGCCGTCGACTGTGCGTTGCCCGGTCGAATGCGTTTACCGAGCGGCTCCTCGCCCGGAAAGTACTTCGCGGCCAGTGACTCGCTGATGATCAGCACCGCCGGATGCTGGGCGTTGTCATCGTCGGTGAAATAGCGGCCGCTGCGCAGGGCCACGCCGAGGGCTTCGAAGTACCCGGGCGTCGCCAACGCCGGCTCGACGGCGCTGGCCTCGGCCATCTCGATCGGGCGGCCTTCAATCCAGAACGGCTGCGAGGCGCCGGCGGTGGTGAACGGCAGCCGGGATGACCAGCCGGCGGCTTCGACACCGGGCAGCGCGAGAATGCGATCGCGTGTTTGTTGATACAGCGCGACGCGTTTGTCGTGGACGAAGTACGGTCCCGTCTTCGGATCGTTCGGTTGCGGCATCCACAACCGCGCCGCCAGCACGCCATCGGTGGAGAAGCCGGGGTCGACCGCGTAGAGGCGGGAAAAACTGCGCACGAACAACGCCGCCGTGACCAGCAGCACCAGCGCGATCGCGATCTCGGCGACCACCAACCCGGACCGCAGCCGCGCGCCCTGGGCGCTGCCGGTGACCGCGCGGGTCGAGTCCTTGAGCGTGTCGAACGGATTCGTCGTCGATACCTGCAGCGCCGGCCACAAACCGAAAATCACCCCGGTGACGCCGGACAGCGCGAGCGAGAAGAGCAGCACGCGGCCGTCGATGGCGATGTCGGCGATCCGCGGCAGCGTCGACGCCGCGAAGGTCACGAGCGCAGCGACCAGCCACTGCGCGACCAGGACGCCGAGCGCGCCGCCGACCAGCGCCAGGACGATGCTTTCAGTGAACAGCTGGCGCGCCAGCCGGACCCGGGTCGCGCCGAGCGCGGCGCGGACCGCGAACTCGCGCTGCCGCGTCGTGGCACGCGCGAGCAACAGATTCGCGACGTTGGCGCAGGCCACCAGCAGCACCGCGCCGACGCAGGCGAGCAGCACCAATAGCGCCGGCCGCGTCTTGCCGACGAGATCGTCCTGCAGCGAGATCAGCCGCGGCGTCCAGCCGAGCGTCGTCGGATAGCTGTCGGCGTATTCACGCGTCAGCGTCGCGCCGAAATCGGCGAGGCGTGCCTGCGCCTGTGCCGGCGTCACCCCCGCCTTCAGCCGTCCGATCGCCCCGCCGGTGAGAAAGCGGTTGAATCGCTGCAGCTGTTGCGGAAACGGCGTCGACCGGTAGCCCGCCGGCGCGAAAATCTGCGGCGCGCCGTCGATGCCGCGGCCCGGGTGCTGGAAGCCCGGCGGCAGCACGCCGATGATCTCGAACATGTCGTTGTCGAGCCGGACGCGGCGCCCGAGGACACCGCGGTCGGCGCCAAACCGGCGTTTCCACAGGCCGTCGGTGATCACCGCGATTTCAGTGATGCCCGGAATTTCGTCGGCCGGCGAAAACACCCGGCCGAGCGCGGCGTCGACGCCAAGCATCTGAAAGTAGCTGCCACTGACCAGTTGCGCTTCGATGCGTTCGGGCGTCTCGACTTCGGTGAGGTTGACGTTGATCGGGAACAGCCCGGAAATGTTTTCGAACAATCCGCTCTTGTCGCGCAGGTCGAGGAACTCCGGCGCCGACAGACCGACGTCCTCCGAACTGCGCCTGGTCAGATCCGCAGTGACGCGAACGAGCGCCTCCGGCTCGCGGAACGCCAGCGGCTTGAGCAGCACCGCGTCGACGACGGAGAAGATCGCGGTGTTGGCGCCGATGCCAAGCGCCAGCGTCGTCACCGCCACCGCCGCGAACCCGCGCGCGCGGAACAGCGCGCGGATCGCGTAACGGACGTCCTTGAGGACCGCGGTCATGACGAAACCATCATTGCAAGGAACACGCCGGACACACGATGTTCGCGATCAACGCGATCAATGAAAAGTGACCGCCACCGGACGATGGACGTCCTGGATTCGGGAAGAGGGTTCGCGAAAAAGCCGCTTTTCTCCCCTTGCGTTCCGATGGGACGTCGCGCTACGCTCCCATTGAAACCCGATGGGAGACGCCAAGACGCCTGGTCCCGACATCCTCCGTGGCACGCTCGACTTGCTGATCCTCAAAGCCCTCAGTTGGGGGCCGGCCCATGGCTACACCGTCGCCAAGTGGGTCGAGCACGCCACCGACGACGCGCTGGCGCTCGGCGAAGGGACGCTCTATCCGGCGCTGCATCGCCTCGAAGAGCGCGGCTGGGTGACGTCGAGCTGGGGCATGTCGGAGAACAGGCGTCAGGCCAAGTTCTACGCGCTGACCAAGCGCGGCCGCGCGCAGCTCGACGTCGAACTGAAGAACTGGCGCCGCTACTCGGCCGCGATGTCGTCGGCGCTTGAAGCGCCGGGACCGAAGTAGGCGATGCGCGAGAAGCCTCAGACCCAGGTCGAGCGTGAACTCGCGTTTCATGTCGAGATGCGGATGCGCGAGTGGATCGAACAGGGCGTGCCGCCGGAGCGCGCTCGCGAGCTGGCGCTGCGTCGGTTCGGCGACTACGACAACTCGCGCGCCGCCTGCATTGAAATAGACGAGCGGCAAGGACGACGAATGATACGAACAGAGTTCTGGAAGGAGCTGCGGCAGGACGCTTCCTACGCCTTCCGCCTGTTC
>DASUGM010000318.1:0-5645 GCA_036274055.1 Vicinamibacterales bacterium
GAAGGACGCGCAGGCCGACGTCATCGACGCGCGCCTCAAGAAAGCCTGGGCGCGCGCGGACTTCAAGCTGACGGGATCGAAGTTCTAGGGGTTTCTAGATTCTTGACGTGGAGATAGTAGAGGGAGTGTAGGCAGTGTGGAAAACCTTTGGTTTTTCAAAAAACCAAAGAGGGTTTCCTACACTGCCTATACTTCCTACACTGTCTTCACGTCGAGAATCTAAGAACGATTATTCGGTCTCAGCGCGGCGTACAGCCCGCGCATGATCGGCGTCGGCACGCCGACCGCGCGACCGCGTCGAACGACGCTGCCGGCGAGCGACTCGACCTCGATGCGCTTGCCTTGTGACAGATCAATCAGCAGCGACGACCGGGTCGTCGGCGGGATGCTCTCGACGTAGGCCTCGATCTTGCTCAGCAGGTCCGCCGCGACGGCGATGCCAGACCGGCGCGCGACCGCATCGACTTCGGCGACCGCGGCCATGAATGCCGGCCGCCCCTCCGGGTCGGCCCAGATCGGGCCGATCGGCAGCCGCGCGGCGCCGGTGAACGCGGCGAACGGCGCGAGGTAAATGAACTTCTCCCAGATTGGCACGCGCGCGTCGGCGACCGCTTCGGCGTGAATGTCGGCGGCCTTCATGATCGTTTCGATCGCGCGGACCCGCGGCGAGACGTCCGCCCCGGCGTCAAAGCACTCGCCGAAGACGATGCGACGATGCGAGCCGGTTTGGCGGATGACGCCGGGACCGTCGATCGCGGTGGCGATGTAGGTCGCTCCGGCGATCGTCCGGGCGCGGCCGGCAACGGCTTCGACTTCCTCGGCGCTGTCGACGCCGTTCTGCAGCGTCAGCACCGTCGTCTGCGGGCCGAGCAGCGGCGCGATCAACGGCAGCGCGCTGGCGTTGTCGTAGGTCTTGACCGCGACGACCACGACGTCGGTCGGGCCGATCGCGGCCGGGTCGCTTTCCGCGCGCATCGGCGCGACGAAGTCGCCGACGGCACTCGAGATGATCTGCATGCCGCGCGCGCGAATCGCGTCGCGGTGCGCGCCGCGGGCGATGACGCTGACGTCCTGTCCGGTGCGCGCCAGGAGCGCCGCGTAGTACCCGCCGACCGCGCCGGCGCCGATGATCACGAATTTCATTTCTTCTTTTTCCTTGTACAGAACGTGAAGAAAGTAGAGCTAGTGTAGGCAGTGTAGAAAACACCTGGTTTTCGAAAACCACAGAGCTCTTCTACACTCCCTACACTCTCTACACTTCCTTCATGTCAAGAATCCAGGAAACGATCAGTACCGGATTCTCGTCGTCGTTCCCGCGCCCGGCACAACCACGAACATGCTCGTGTAGTCGTCGTCGGCGACGGTCACGACGCCGCCGCCGAGCGCTTTGATGATCTCCGGGACCGAGTTCGAATGGCCGACCACGAGCACGATGTCGTTGGCGTGTTCCTTCTTCAGCCTGGCGATCAGGCCCGGTGTGTCTTTGGATGTCACCACCTGCGCGGTCAGGCCGAGTCTTGCCGCCAGCGGCGCGGCGGTGTTCTTCGTGCGCTTGTACTCGGTGGTGAAGATTGCCTTGATGCCGGCGTCCGCGAGCATCGACGCGATCTTCCTCGCGCGCGCCTCGCCCTCGGGCGAAAGCTCCGGATCGGCCGGCGCGGTCATGCCCGCGGAAACGACGCCGCCATCGGCGCGCTCGGCGTGACGGACCACGTAGACCAGTTTTTGCGCCAGCGCGATCGCCGGCGTCAAAGAGCAGACCGCGGCGAGCACGCCAATCGTCAGCCAGCGCCGCGTCGACGTATGAGTCATCACTTCCCTCTCGGTGCGACGAAAAACAAGATCGCGCCGGCGGCCATGAATGCCAGGCCGACGCGCAGCTGCACGGCGCTCACGCCATACAGGATAGCGATTGACAGCGCCAGCGCGAGGCCCGGCACGATCAGGCCACCTGGAATCGTAAACGGCGCGCGGCCGGCACGCCTGAGCGCGATGACGGAGGCGCACGTGCCGGCGTAGACGAGCAGGCGCGCGACGCCGCTGGCCTGGGCCAGCACGGAAAACGACGAGAACAGCGCCAGCGCCCAGGTCACCACCGAGGTCACGACGATCGCGAACGTCGGCGTACGGAAGGTCGGGTGCACTCGGCCGAACCAACCCGGCAGATCGCGCTGTTCCGACAGCGCATAGAGCATGCGCGATCCCGCCAGCGCGCCCCCGACGTTGTTGCCGGTCATCGAGACCACGGCGCCAACCGTCATCATCAATGCGCCCCAACCGCCGATGAAGATCGCGGACGCGTCGGCGAGCGGCGTCCGTGAGGTCGCGATCGCCGGCAGCGTCCCCAGCGCGACGATCTGCACCGCGGTCATCACCGTCGCGACGATCACGATCGTCGTGATCATCGCGAACGGCACCGCCTGGCGTGGATTCCGGGCTTCGCCGGCGGGAATCGGGATGATCTCATAGCCGCCGTAGGTGAAGATCAAATACAGCGCGGCGGTCGAAATCTGCGCCCACGTCACCGCCTGTTCCGGCGCGAGCGCGGCGGCGCTGACGTGCGGCACGCCGAGGATCACGAACAGCGTCAGTGGAATCAGCTTCGCGATCGTCAGGCCGTTGACGACGAAGGCGCTCTGCTTGATGCCGCGCAGGTTGATCGCGGTGATGGCGACAACGACGAACGTCATCACTGCCATGCGCGCGGTGCCGGCGCGGAGATTGGGCCAGTAGAACCCGAGCGCGTCGGCCAGGCCGTTGACGATCGACGCCCAGCTGGTGACGCGCGTGATCCACAGCATCCAGCCGACCTCGAAGCTGGGAAATCGGCCGAAGGCTTCGCGGGTGTAGAGATACGGCCCGCCGGTGCCCTCGAAGCGGCTGCTGGCTTCGGCGAAATTGAGCGCGATCAGCATCGCCAGCACACCGACGAGCCCGACCGCGATCCAGCTCCACGCGCCAATCTGCGCGGCGACGATCGCCGGCATGAGAAAGATCGCGCCGCCGATGACCTGATTGACGCCAATCGCGGTCAGGTCCCATTTGCCGAGCTCGCGGCGCAGCGTCGGTTCAGACATGCGGTGCGTGGGTTGTATCATCAAGGCCGGGTGGCGTCCTACTCGCGTCCGACACTTCCAGCGACGGCATTCACGCTGCCGGCGCGGTACTACACCGATCCGACGATTTTCGACCGTGAACGCGAGGTCTTCGATCGGCGGATGTGGGTCGGCGTCTGCCGGCTCGAGGACATTCCGTCGCGCGGCTCCTACGTCGTCCGCGACATCGCCGGCGACAGCGTCATCGTCGTCCGCACCGGTGACGACTCGGTGCACGCGCATCAGAATCTGTGCCGCCATCGCGGCACGCGCCTCTGTGCCGAGCCGGCGGGCCAGTTCGCCGGCGCGATTCAGTGCCCGTATCACGCCTGGACCTACGACTACGATGGCCGGCTCCGCGGCGCGCCGCACATGGACGGATCGCCCGGATTCAACCGCGACGACTTTCCGTTACACGGCGCCCGCGCCGGGATCTGGGACGGCTTCGTCTTCGTGTCGGTCGCTACAGACGGTCCGACGCTCGACGAGCATCTCGGCGGCATGAAGCCGCTGTTCGCGCCGTGGCGGATGCAGGAGCTCGTGCGCGCGGCGCAGATCGTCTACGACGTCCAAGCGAACTGGAAATTGATCGTGCAGAACTACAACGAGTGCCTGCACTGCCCGACGCTGCATCCGGCGCTGAACAAGCTCTCGCACTACCTCAGCGGCGACAACGAGCCGATTCGCCCGACCTACATGGGCGGACGCATGGATCTCAACGACGGCGTCTGCACGATGACCTTCGACGGCCAGACGAAGCGCGACTACCTGCCGGGCCTCAGCGCCGCCGACCAGCGCCGCGTCTACTACTATTCGGCCTTCCCGAATTTCCTGGTCGCGCCGCATCCCGACTACGTGATGGTCCACACGCTGTGGCCGATCTCGCCGAGCCAGACGCGCATCAACTGCGAATGGCTGGTGCATCCACGCGAGCGCGCCAAGCCGGACTTTGACTTCTCCGACGCCACGAGTTTCTGGGACCTCACCAACCGTCAGGACTGGCAGGTCTGTGAGCTCGCGCAAGCCGGCATTTCCTCGCGCGCGTATCAGCCCGGACCGTATTCGAACCGCGAGGACTTGCTCTACGCGTTCGATCAGTACGTGCTCAGGACGCTAGGCGAGGTCTAGACGCCAGGCCCCAGGCCCAAGGCCCAAGGCCCAAGACTGACGACCCAAGACCCAACGTCTTCGCGAGCCTCGACGTCTAAGTACGCGTTTGTAGGATAAACACAAGAACAGCGATGCCCAAAGGCGACTTCATCGGCGAGTTCGAACTCTACGTGCTGCTGGCGGCGCACCACCTTGGCGACGAAGCCTACGGCGTGACCATCCGGCGGCGGATTGAGGAGCGTACCGGACGCGAGGTGGCGGTTGGCGCGATCTACGCGACGCTGGGCCGGCTCGAAAGCAAAGGCCTGGTCTCGTTCACGCTGTCCGATCCCGAGCCGATCCAGGGTGGGCGCTCGCGGAAGTACGTGCACCTGACCGCGGCCGGCAGACGCGCGCTCAACACGTCCACCGACGCGCTGATGCGAATGATCGAGGCGCGTCCGGCGCCCGCCCGGGGGCGCACGCGATGACGCCGCCTCGCCTGTGGCGGTGGCTGCTCCACGCGGCGACGCCGCGGGCCGATCGCCGCTTCGTCAACGCAGACCTCGCCGGCGAGTTCGACGAGCGCGTCGCCCGCGACGGCGCCAAATCCGCCCGCGCCTGGTACGGGCGGCAGGCGCGGCGCTCGATTGGCCCGCTGCTGCGGGCGCGCGCAGCGCGCGCGTGGCGGGTCGTTCCCAACTTCTCAGGAGTGTCCATGCGCGATCTGCGATCCGATCTGCTTTTCTTCTGGCGGCGCACGACCAGGCGCCCGCTCGTGCCGCTGATCGTCGTGCTGACGATGGCCATCGGCATCGGCGCGGTCACCGCCGTCTTCAGCGTCGCCGAAGTGGTCCTGTTGCGCCCGCTACCGCTTCCCGACTCCGGCCGGATCGTCCGCTTCTACGTGACCATTCGAGGCGCCGGCACGTATCCGTCGGTCAATTACCACGACTTTCTCGACGCCGAGCGAATGTCGCAGACACTCTCGTCCGCGGTCGCCTTCGACGGCCAAGTGACGACGTGGCGGACCGAAGGCGGACCGGAGCCTCTGCCGCTCGTCCGCGTCGGTCCGTCGTACGCGCGCGTGCTTGGCGTCACACCGGCGCTCGGGCGAAGCTTTGAGCCCGCCGAGTTTCTGCCTGGCGGCCCGGCCGTCGCGATCCTGACCGATCGATTCTGGCGCCGCGCGTTCGGCGCTGATCCTCTGGCGCTCGGCCGAGTCATGGACCTCGACGGTGTGCCGACGCGGATCGTCGGCGTTCTGCCGCCGGCGGAGTTTCTCTTTCCTGCCGCTTCCGAGATCTTGACGCCGCTGGTGGTCGCGCCAGATTCATATCTGAACAATCGGGCCTCGACCGGCCTCAGCGCCCTCGCGCGTGTCCGCGGCGACCGCTCGGTCGATGAGGCGAGGGCCGAAATCGTGTCGATCAGCCAGCGTCTGGCCCAGGCCTACCCGAA
>DASUGM010000319.1:0-2683 GCA_036274055.1 Vicinamibacterales bacterium
GGCCAGATCGTCGCCTTCAACGCGCCCGGCTACGACTCGACTCAGGCCAACGCAATTCCGACCGTCGTGCTCCGCAATGAAGACTACGGCCGCATCGCCCGGCTGCTCGCCACCAACGTGCCCGTGAACGTCGAGTTCAACATCCAGAACAAGACTTTCCCGGAAGGCAAGACGTCGCACAACGCCGTCGCGGAAATCGTCGGCACCGACAAGGCCGATGAAGTCGTGATGCTCGGCGGCCACCTCGATTCGTGGCACTCGGCGACCGGCGCCACCGACAACGCGATCGGTTGCGCGATCATGATGGAAGCCGTCCGCATCCTGCAGGCCGTCGGTGCCAAGCCGCGCCGGACTATTCGCGTCGCGCTCTGGGGCGGCGAAGAAGAAGGGCTGCTTGGCTCAAAGGCCTACGTCGATCAGCATTTCGGCACCGCCGAAGCGCCGAAGCCCGAGTGGCACAAGCTCAGCGCCTACTGGAACATCGATACCGGCACCGGCCTGGTCCGCGGCGCCGGGGTGTTTGGACCACCGGCGGCCGGCCAGGTGCTGCGCGAGATCTTCAAACCCTTCGAAGATTTCAAGGTCTACGGCGCGACGATCACGAACAGCCGCGCGACCGGCGGCACCGATAGCACCTCTTTCAATGCCGCGGGCCTGCCCGGCATCGGCGGCGGTCAGGACGGGATCGAATACAACTCGCACACCCATCACACCAACCTCGACACCTACGAGCGCATCCTTCCGGACGATGTGATGAAGAACGCAGTCATCACCGCATCGCTCGTTTATCACCTGGCGATGCGCGACGAGTTGCTGCCGCGCTTCACCAAAGAGACGATGCCGGCGCCGCCGAACGCGGGGCGCGGCGGCGGCGGCGGTGCGCGCTGACGCGCGCCGCCACCGCCGCCGATTTGTAATTTGCAATTTGTAATTTGCAATTTTGACTGCCGAATTTGCGACTGGTCATTTGAGGAGATGCGATATGCGTAAGATGCTCGCCCCGCTCGCGGTCCTGACGCTCATCGTCGCCGCGCCGAACGCGCAGGCGCCGGCGGAAAAGATCGACGCCGAGATGAACGCGAAGATCCGCAAGGAGGGCATGGACAACTCGCAGATCATGAAGACCATGCACTACCTCACGGACGTCTATGGTCCGCGCCTGACCGGCTCGCCGAATCATGAGAACGCGGCGAAGTGGGCGGTGAAGCAGATGGAGTCATGGGGCTTCAAGAACGGACATCTCGAGCCGTGGGATTTCTCGAAGGTCGCCAATTCCGACACGGTTCGCGAGGGCTGGCTGAACGAGAAGGCGTCCGGCCACATCATCTCGCCGGTCAAAGACAACCTCGTGTTCGAAGTGCTGGCGTGGACGCCATCGACGAACGGCACCGTCACCGGCCCGGCCGTGAACGTCGTCGTGCCTCCGGGTCCGACCGACGCCGAGCTGAAGGCGTACTTCGCGACGATGGCGCCAACGATGAAGGGCGCGATCGTGTTGGTCGGCGCTCAGACCATCGTGCCGTTTCAGGAGGTCGCGCCGGCGAAGCGGAACGACGACCTCACGATCAAGTGCCGGTATCAGTCAACGCTGCCGGAGTGCGCCGCGCTTGCGGCGCGCGGCGGCGGCGCCGGGCGCGGTAACCGCGCGGGCGGTGCGGGCGCGGGTCGCGGCGGCCAGCCGCCCGACACGTCGC
Source organism: Vicinamibacterales bacterium (assembly GCA_036274055.1). Taxonomy (GTDB): domain Bacteria; phylum Acidobacteriota; class Vicinamibacteria; order Vicinamibacterales; family SCN-69-37; genus DASUGM01. Next base: position 1,695 of record DASUGM010000319.1, read on the forward strand.
GGTTGACGGCCGCGCAGGTCACCGCCCAGCTCAACGCGTGGCTGCTGACGAGCGGCGCGGCGATTCGCGTCAACGATGCCGGCCGCGAGCATGGCCAGATTCGAGCGTTCAACGGCGCCGATTACAACCTGGCCAGGAATCTGCCGACGGTCGTCCTGCGCAACGAAGACTACGGCCGCATCACCCGCATCCTCGCGGACAACACGCCGGTGACGCTCGAGTTCACGATCAGCAACCGCACCTTTCCTGCCGGCAAGACCTCGTACAACGCCATCGCCGAGATCCCGGGCAGCGACAAGGCCGATGAAGTCGTGATGCTCGGCGGGCACCTCGACTCGTGGCACTCGGCGACCGGCGCGACCGACAACGCGATCGGCTGCGCGGTGATGATGGAAGCAGCGCGCATCCTGCAGGCGATCGGCGTCAAACCGCGCCGGACGATCCGTGTGGCGCTCTGGGGCGGCGAGGAAGAGGGCCTGCTCGGCTCAAAGGCCTACGTCGAACAGCATTTCGGCACCGCCGAGAATCCAAAGCCGGAGTGGGCGAAGTCCAACGGCTACTTCAACGTCGACGGCGGCACCGGCCGGATTCGCGGCGCGTCGATCTTCGGGCCGCCCGAAGCAGGACAAGTGCTCGCGCAATTCTTCACGCCGTTCGAAGATCTCGGCATCTACGGCGCGGGCGTGACGACCGCGCGCACGACCGGGGGCACCGACAGCACGTCGTTCAACGCCGCCGGCCTGCCGGGCATCGGGCTGGCGCAGGACACGATCGAATACGGCAGCCACACCTGGCATACCAACCTCGACACCTACGAACGGATCGTCGAGGGTGACGTGAAGAAGTCGGCAGTGATCATCGCATCGGCGCTGTACCACACCGCGATGCGCGACCAGATGCTGCCGCGGTTCACGCCGGACAAGATGCCACCGCCTCCGGTGCCGGCCGGACGCGGCGGCGGCGCGCGCTAAAGGAGGTCGGGTGGCGTT
>DASUGM010000320.1:0-7877 GCA_036274055.1 Vicinamibacterales bacterium
TCTTTCTCAAGAGTCCGCCCGGCTCGTTGACGGACTTTGTCGCGCCGAACTAGCTGGCCGCCGTGCCGGCCGCGGTGTTCACGCGGGTGCCGACAGCGCTGTACCAGTTGTTGAGCGCGTTGCCGAGCACCGTCGCGCCGCCGATGGCGACGAGGCTGACGAAGGTGGCGAGAAGAGCGTATTCGATGAGGTCCTGGCCCTGTTCATCACGGACGAGGCTGGCAAAGAGGTTCTTGAGGTTCATGTTCGGTCATCTCCCTGGTTCAGTTAACCGCCTGCTCATGCAGCCGGGTCGTTTGCAACGGCGCGTCACACCCGAGTGGCCCTTGCCGGGCTGACTCCCGTGCCGCGAGTCACTGAGAATAGCGAGTTTGCGGAGCGTTTTGAAGAGCGATTGCGTGACAAATCTATGAAAGCGCAAGAGCTCGAAAGTGCCATTGCAACTGCCTCGCGACTTCAAGTCGTTCACACGCAGATAGATACAGCCGCCCAAATGCGCTATTACAGCGTTGTCCGTGATGCACGTCGTTGCACACTTCATTGATCCAGAGCAGGAAACCGCGAATTATTTCAATTTGGAAAGCAGGAAAACCCGACTCCCCGGAGGTCGTCCGACTTCAGTGGCGGCAGATCGGACCGCACGGCGACAAAAGACTGCAAAGTCTCGACGTCGATGCGGTAGTCGTGCGCCGTCAACCACGCGCGCGTGACCACACTCGCCAATGGCAGCCAGACATACTCCGCGCGCCACGACGCAAGTGCCGACAAACCCGCCGGCTCACCCGCGATGATCGCGTCATGCTCCGCGAGGCGGTCGTCGCTGTAGACCGTCTCTCGTCTTCCATCCATCGACACGCGCAGTCGCGGCGATAAATGCCACAGCGCGTATTCGCCGTAGTTGAAGTGCGTGACGACGCGCCCCGGCACGGCCGTACGCAGCGCGGTTACTGCGGCGAAATCCTGAGGGTGGCCCTCGTCCGTGCGAATACATGCGAGCGTTTTCGAGAAGACGAAGAGAGAGACGCTCACCAGCACTACCGCGATCACCACGGCAGCGCCGCGATCGGAGGCGACCGGCGTCGGCATTGCGCGCGCCGGCCACCGCGCGGCAAGCACCGGCGCCAGCAATACCGCAGCGGCCGTGGCCAAGAACGGCGTCATCCGCATCACTTGCAGAGAGGCGACGGCGAGCACGGCGAGCGCGGCGAGTGCTTCCGGCGCGACACGTCGTCGCTGAAACAGGCTCCAAATCAGCGCGGCCGAAACAGCGAGCCATGGCAGCCAACGCACGGGCCCCAGGACCCAGAGCGGCTGCCATTCTTCGATCGCCGGGCGGCTGGCGCGCACCGTCTCGCCGAGAAATGTCCAGAGTTCGACGCCGTACGGCGTCACCAGCGTCGCCGCCAGGCAACCAGCCACCGAGATCAGCCACGGCATGGCTTCGTCACGGAACCGAGTAACGCGGATTACGGCCCAGACACCGAGGACGATGATCCCGACGAACCAGGCGCCGTGGCTGTTCGCCCAGAGCACGAACAACGGCGGGAGCCAGACTCGCGATCGCCGCTCGCTCAGCACCAGCGCAAGCACGGCGACGGCGACGAACGACCACAGTTGCGGCCTGAGGTTTGTCGCGATCTGGCTGATGCCCAGTGCCGTGACCGCGATGGCGATGAAACGGATTTGGAGCTCCGCAGCACGAGTCGCGTGCCACACCACCGACAGGCCCGTCATCAGGAGCAGGCCCTTGAGCAGCGCCAGCCCGGACGCGCCCGCGACCTGGTAGGCGGCGCCCATCATCGCTTCGCTGAGCCACTCGTGGTTGACCCAGGGTTTGTCTTGCGTGAAGGAATACGGATCGACCGAAGGCAAAGTCCAGGTCGCCAGCCAGTCGAGCCCGAATTTTGTGTGCCCCCACAAGTCGGGGTCGGCGCGTGTGAAAGTCGCGGCGGCAAGCGCCAGCAGCGCCGCCGCGCCGCCGGCAAGCGTGTACGGCGAAACCCGCCGAATCACCCGGCCAGCCGCCGTTCCTTGATCGAGTCGATGACGTCGAACTGCGTCCGGTAGCGATCGGGGTTCTCACCGCGTTGATCGATGCGCCGCGGATCGCTCTGACCCAGATAGCGCCCGCCACCGAACAGGTAGGTGAGTTTTTCGGGATCGAGGCCGATGATCCGCGCGCACGTCGCGTCCACGGCGACGACATCCGTGCCGATCCCGATGAAGCCGACGTCCCGCGACCTTCCCATGATCGGCCCGTCGCCTTCCATCCCGACAACGGCGTCGACGATCGTCAGTCCAGGACGAATCGTCGCGGTGAGATCGAGGATCGACTGATCGATTCCGTGGATGTGCAGGATGTTCTTCGGCCATCCGTAGACGGCGCCGGGCACGCAGCCGAACAGGTTCTTCATGCCGCAGGTCAGGCCCGCCCAGTGATGCGTCTTGAGCTTCGGCATCGAGACGACCAGATCGGCGGCCAGCACGGACACCGGCAGCGACAGCGACCGCATGCCGGTGAACCAGCTCTTCAGCGGCACCTCGCGGACGGCGTCGTGATTGAGGTCGACGAACCGGACGCTCGCGTCACGCATGCGATCGAAGAGGCCGGTCGCGGTCAGCAGGTATTCAATGTCGCGGCGATGGCCCGGACCTTCACCGACGACGACCTCGCGCGCGCCGGCGCGCTTGAGCGCGATCGCCGCGCCAGCGACGACGCGCGGATCGGTGTTGATCGCGGTGCCGGCCTCGTACTCGACCATGTTCGGCTTGAGCAGCACCGACTTGCCGCGGACGTCGACGCCCAGTTCGGCCAAGCCGCGGAAAATCACGTCGTCGAGCCCGGCGTCGTAGCTGGTCGCGGGAAACAGGCCGACCGCGGATCGGCGCGGGACGGTGAACGCCGACTCGTCGAACGGCGGCGGCTCGCGCCGGCACGAAGCTGCGAGTGCGGCGGCGAACGGCAGCGTCAGAACCTCGCGTCTGGTCAGCATCGCTTCACATCCGGAAGGCGCGCGCTTTGTGCACCGTCAGCGTCGACGCGTAGAGCGCCATTGCCATCAGGTGCGCGTTATCGAGCGACGCGGTCTTCTCCTCGTTCACGCGTAGCGCGTCAAGCACCTTGTCGGCTGGACGGTCGAAAACGGTGAGTGCGATCGCCGCCAGCGACAACGCCATCGACGACAGCTCGCTGAGCGCGTGCTGCTCGAGCCAGGCGAGACTGCGCGCGACCGCCGGCGTCGATCGGCGATCCTGCATCGCCAGCAGCCCGAGCGCCGTCGTCGACACGTACGGACGAAGGTCCTGGGTGAATGCGTTGGAGTTGCCGTAGTTCCAGCCGCCCGGCTGACAGACTCGATCGGCGAGCATCGCCTCGCCGTCGCCGATGCGGGCGGTAGCGGCGGCATCCCGCGTCGCCGATTTCTTGAGCGACAGCAGGCACCACGCGGTCGGCTCGACCCAGCTGAACGTGCCGTCGATCCACGACCACGCCTGGATCATCGTGTTCTGCTTGATCGGCCCGCCATCGCCTTGCAGCTGAATCCCCTTGGCGGCGACGACCGCGTTGCGGAGCCGCGCCGACACACTGTCAGTCGCCGGCACAGCGAGCGCGTTCATCGCCAACAACCCTAATCCCGAGAAGCCGACGTTCGGCGTCGCACTGCCCGGATCGAGCAACAGCCCGCTCCCCTGCTGCCAGGCGCTAAACAGCCGGGTCATCGCGCTACGACGGACGCCGATCTTGATCGCATCGGCTCCGGCGGTAAGTGCCATCGCCGCCCACGCCGTCGGTTCGAGTCGCGAGGCCTGGCCCGCGTAGTACCCCCACCCGCCGTCCGGACGGACCGCGTCGAGCAGGCGCTTTTCGAGCAGCGACGCCATTGCTGTGATCTTAGTTTACTGGCGGCCGCGGCGAGTCGTCGCTGGGCTTCCTCGATGCATGCAGGCAAAACGCGAGCAGGCCGATCATGAGCGGGACGCTCAACGGCACACCAGACAGCCGCGCAATCGGCAGGGCAAGCGTAACCGCGAGCAGCGCCGCGACGCCGCCCACCCAGGTTCTCCCTGAAGTCGCTGCGTCGTCGAACAGCCACAGCATTGCTGGCGCCAGCAGCACGCCGTCGTAAACCAGGACATGCGGACTGATCAGCAAGGTCGCCAGCAAGAGCGCGGTGAAGCGCAACTGCAGCGACGCGCTGCGCCTCCACACCGCCGCCGTCACGAGCGAAATGCTCGCCGCCAGGAGCAGCCAGACTAGAGTGACGAAGAACTCAGGCAGCGCCGCGGCCAGGATGGCGTGCACGGAGTGTGTCTGGCGTGTATCCAGCGGCTCTAATAGGCCTGGGTTGGCGAGCGCGAAGCGCGCCGTGGCGATATAAGTCTGGGCGGCGGACCGGCCGCAGATCACAAGAGTCCCCGCCGCCAAGAGCGCTACACCGGCCGCCGCCCCTGCGACGACCCGCCAGGATTTCGTCAGAACTAGAACCAGGGCGAGGGCGAGTCCGAAGTGCGGTTTGATGGCGACGATGGCGAAGGAGAGCCCGGCAAGAAACGGCCTCCCTGCTCGCATCGCGTGAAATGCAGTGACAAAACCAACCAGCGGCCAAATAGACGTCTGCCCTACGACTATGACCGCAATGAACCCCGGAAACACCAGCGCACCCAGGAGTGCGTGAGCGCGCGGCAACGTCACGGTGCACCGGCTGAGGCTGTCGATGAGCACGATGTAGATCACGGTGGAGTAGATTGCCCACGCGATGAACGCCTCGGTGAACGAGAGCCAGGCCAAGGGCAGGTAAAGCAGGGGCACGAGCGGCGGATAAGCGGGGGCGTAGAAGTACGGCGCCGACCCCGGCACCAGCGCGATCTGAAGTTCGTGAAACGCGTTCCAGTCGTACTGCTGCGACCACTGGCCGGCGCGGGCCAGGGCGCCGAACACATAGAACTGCATGAAGTCGCCGCCGAGGATCGGCTGTCGCATCAACACGAAGGGGATCGCGCCGGCCCAGAAGGCCATCGTGGCGATCACGAGCATCGCCGTCACTTCACGCGCGTTGAATCTGAAAACCGACGCGCTTCGCACAGGATGGCGTGCCCGGCTCGGTCGCGTCACCGAACGAAGCGATTCAACGCTTGCAGTTGCTGGGCGACGTCCTTGTCCCAAGTGCCTTGCCGGACGGAGTCGCGACTGTGATTGGTTTCAGCATCGTACCGGTCCTGGGCCACCCGCTCGTCGCGAATGAAGCGATCCGCGAACGCCTGAATCTGCTCGGTCGACGCCTGGCACGGCGACAGCATCTCGGCGAAGTAGCGTCGCATCCGGCGCGCGTGCAGCTCGGCGATGTCGAAATGGGTTTGCTCGTGTCGCAGCGCCCGGGCGCTGTCGGCCGGCACCTTGAGGATCGCCGGGCGCACCCACGACGCTTTCGGCCGGAACGCGGCGACGACCAGGAACTCAAACCGCGAACGCGTGCAGCGGGCGCCGTGAAAAAGTGTGTAGGCGGTTTCCGCCGCCGCTGAACTCGTCGACGGCGGGGTCGCACGAAAGTCCGCCCACACGAGGGGCCGCTTGGCGCTCCACGGCACCGCTTCGTTGCGCGCCACTTGCGCATCAATTGATTGCGCCAGCGTCATCGCCGGAGGCTGCGAGACGGCGACGGGACCACAACCCGCGGTTACCGTCGCGATCGCCGCCACCGCTGCCACCAAAAGGCGGGACATAGCTTTGATTCTAGTACCCTATCTCGGTGCGCGCGCCGCATTTCTTGACCCCGCTGATTCAATCCGGCGCCAGCCGCGCTGGCGGTTACGCGCTGACCATTGACGGCCGGGCCGCGGTCCTGGCCTCAACGATTGAACCGGCGTTCGATTCGAAGACCCGCAACCGCGGCCTGCTCGGCCGCGACCGGCTCGCCGACGGCACCGCGCTGATCATCGCCCCCAGCAACTCCGTGCACACCTTCGGGATGCGATTCGCGATTGACCTGATCTACGCGGCACGCGACGGGCGGGTGGTGAAGATCCGCGCCGCGGTACCGCGATCGCGGATCAGCCTGGCACTAGGGGCGTTCGCGGTGATCGAAATGGCGGCCGGATCGGCGGAGAAAGCGGGGCTAAGAGCTGGGGACAGGCTTGTCTTGAAAAGCACACATGAAGGATCTCGGAAGGAATAGAGGATCACGAAGGAGCGTACTTGTTTTCAAAAACCGAGAGCCCCTTCATGCTCCTTCACACCTTCATGCTCCTTCATGTGTGCTCTTAGACAAGCAGCTCCGCCGCCTTTTCCCCGATCACCACGCACGTCCAGTTGGTCGGCGCGTTGATCACCCACGGCATGATCGAGCCGTCGGCGACGCGGAGATTGGCGATCCCGCGGACGCGCAGTTCGTGATCGACGACCGAGCCGGCGTCGCGGCCCATGCGGCAGGACCCGACCTGGTGGAACATCGTCTCGGCGGTGGCACGGATGTGCGCACGCAATCCCGCCGTCGTCGTCACGTCCGGCCCGGGCAGCACGCGCGCGCCGCGAATTGATGCGAAGGCGCGACTCTCGCCCAGCGACTGCGCGATGCGTACCGCCTCGAGCATCGCGTCGATGTCCTCAGGCGCGCTGAAGTAGTTGGCGTGGATCAGCGGCCTCGCTGACGGGTCAGCCGACTGCAGGGTGATCGACCCGCGGCTCTTCGGCTGACCGAGCGCCGCGGTGATGGTGATGAACGGATCCGGCTGCGCCAGACCCCGGCCGACGTAGAAGTGGATGTCCGGCGAGCCGACGGCGTTACGGCCCCGTGAATGCGTGAACAGTCCAGCGGTGACCGACGACCCCGCGATCGGCTGCGCCGCCTGCCAGCGCACCGGCACGCGTGGGTGGTCCTGCAGATTCTTCCCGACTTCGGCACGGTCGACGACGACCGGAATTTTCAGCGCTGTCAGCGCCGCGGCCGGTCCGATGCCGGAGAGCATCAGCAGCTTCGGCGTTTCGATCACGCCGGCGGCGAGGACAACTTCCCGGCGCGCCCGAACGATTTGCTTTGCGCTGCCGACCGAGAACTCGACGCCGACCGCTCGACCGTCCTCGATGACCACGCGGTGCGCGAGCGCGTTGGGGCGCACGACCAGATTGGAGCGTGACAGCGCCGGTGACAAGTACGCGTCAGCGACCGAGACGCGCTTCGCGCCGCGCCGCGTTTTCTGATGGAACCCGGCGCCGTTCTCCTGGCGCGGACCGTTGAAATCGAACTCGGGATCGGCGGCGTAGCCCGCCTCGCGGGCAGCCCCGAGGAACGCCAGGTGCGCGGCATGCGGATCGCGCGTGTCCTCGACGCGCAGTGGCCCGCCGGCGCCGCGCATATCGCTCGCGCCGCGTGCGTTGTCTTCGGACCGGCGAAACCACGGCAGCAGCGCGGCGAAGTTCCAGCCCGCGCCGGCTGCGGCGCCCCAGGCGTCGTAGTCGAGTTGATGTCCGCGGGTGTGCGCCATCGCGCTGATCGCGCTGGAGCCGCCGTACGTCTTCCCGCGCGGCCAGTTGATCCGCCGCTGATTCAGCGCCGGTTCCGGCTCGGTCCGGTACGCCCAGTCGATCTCGGTCCCGGTCAGCGTCGTCCACGCGCCGGGCACGGCGATGTTCGGATTCGCCGGCGGCGGGCCGGCCTCGAGCAGCAGCACGCGCGTCGATCCGTCCGCAGTCAGACGATTCGCGAGCACGCAGCCCGACGCGCCGGCGCCGACGACGATGAAGTCGAATTCGGAAGATGGCAAGAGCTGAGCTCCGGCGGTCGCGGCGACACCTGACAGCAATTCACGACGAGTGATCACGGTAGCGGATCTTACTGCGAGTACTTGTCAAAACCGACAGCACCGTGAAGGTGCGTTGAGGA
>DASUGM010000321.1:0-4536 GCA_036274055.1 Vicinamibacterales bacterium
GCAACATCCGGGCGGAGACCGTTCGCGTCTTGGGCCCGTTGACTTCGCCGAGATGCGCGAAGAGAGGCGCACGGTGCACACGCACGGCGCACCGCGCAGGGCGCACGCCGCACGGGCCTACTTCCTCAAGTGTTTATTAAAGAAGTCCACTGTCCGCTGCCACGCCAGCTTCGCGGACTTTTCGTCGTAGCGCGGCGTCGTGTCGTTGTTGAAGCCGTGCGACGCGCCGTCGTACATGTGCATCTCGTAGGCGACGCCGGCGGCCTTGAGCGCGGCTTCATACGCCGGCCAGGTGCCGTTGATGCGGGTGTCGGTTCCGGCGTAATGCAATTGCATCGCCGCCTTGATCTTCGGGACGTCGGCGACGTTGGGCGGCGAGCCGTAGAAGGGCACCGCCGCGGCGACTTCCGGGACGCGCGTGGCCACCAGGTTCGCAATCCCGCCGCCCCAGCAGAAGCCGACGACGCCGATCCGGCCGGTGCACTCGGGCCGCGCCTTGAGGAAGTTCGCGCCGGCGACCATGTCTTCCTGCGTCTTCGGCGTGTCGAGCTTCTGAAACAGCGTCCGTGCTTCGTCTTCGCCGCTGGCCGGATAACCGCCAAGCGGCGTCAGCGCGTCGGGCGCAAACGCGACGAAGTTGTCGAGCGCGAGCCGCCGCGCGATGTCCTCGATGTGCGGGTTGAGTCCGCGATTCTCGTGCACGACGAGTACGCCCGGCAGCTTGCCGGTGGCGTTGGCCGGCACCGCCAGGTAGCCGCGCATCTTGCCGCTGCCTTGTGGCGACGGGTACTCGAGATACTGCGTCTTGAGGCGCTTGTCGTCCTTCGGCACCTGCTGGCCGAGCGCGAAGTTCGGGCTGAGCGCGTCGAGCAGCATGCCGGCGGTGACGCCGCCGACCGCGAATTTACCCGCGCGATCGAGGAAGCCGCGCCGATCGACGTGACCATGCACATAGGCGTCGAAGAGGACGAGCAATTCGGGGTCGAAATCAGCCGTAGTCTTACGTTCCATCTCACTCCTCCAACATCATCCTAAGACACTCTTGCCGCCGGCCTCGTCGTAGAGCGCCTGCGCCCGCGCGACCAGCGCGGCGGCGCGCTGCACGAGCGCGTCGAAGCGCGGATCGCCGCGGAGCGGATCCCACACCGCTTCCCGGCTCAATGGCGCGTGACAGGCGTAGCCGCCGTCGATCGAGCGCGTCAAGAGATCGAGGGAGTGCTCCGGCCCGCCGGCACGGGCGAGGATGAACGCGTTCAGGTACCAGCCTTCCGGATCCGCAAACCCGGACGCGCGGAGTTCTTCCATGGTGGCGAGCGCGGCGTCGATCCGACCATCGAGCGCGTGGCGATAGCCGCGAAGCGCGAGCCGCATCCCAGGCGACCCGGCGTGCGTCTCGAGACGCGACAGCGACCCAGGCTCCAGGTTGCCGCGCGCGACCTGGGCCAGCACGGCCGGAAAGGGCACCGTGTCGCGCTGCGTCGCGATCGTGGAGTCGTAGTCGCCGAGCATGAAATGCGTCCAGGCCACGCTCGTGACGACCGCGGGGTCGATGGCCACGGCCCGGGCCTGCGCGGCGACCGACGCCTCGAGCAGGCCGGCGTACCGGCAGGTGGTGACCAGGCCGGCGTACAGCCCGGGATCGGCCCGATGGTTCGCCGCGCGGCGGATCAACCGCGCGACGGCCTCGGGAGCCCGACCGAGTTCGGATTCGACGTAGGCGGAAAGGTCGTGTGCGCTCGACAAATCGGGATCGAGTTCGAGCGCGCGCTGGAACGCCGCTTCCGCCTGGGGCAGCAGGCCCTTGCCCGACGGGCCGCCCCACTTCGCGATCAGGCGACGGGCACGGCCGAGGCCTGCCCACGCCGGCGCGTAGTTGGGATCGAGCTGGACGGCGCGCTCGTACAGCAGACGCGCCGCCTCCCATTGCGAGTTGTCGGTCATCATCTGGTTCGCGCGCATGAACAACGCGTAGGCTTCGGCGTTGGCCGGCGCCTGCTTGTCGAGCGCGCGGCGATCGCGCGCGCTCAGCGGCAGCGACAGCGACGAGACGATCCGCGCGGTGATCGCGTCCTGCAGCTGAAAGAGATCGGCAATCGGCGCCTGAGCGGTGTCGGACCAGATCAGCGTGCCGGCGCTGTCGCTTAGTTGCGCGGTCACGCGGACGTGCGCGCCGGCGCGCAGAATCGTGCCGGTCAGCACGACGTCGACGGCGAAATCGCGGCCGATCGCGCGGACATCGGCGTCGGCGGCGACGGCCCGGGGCACGCGCACGATCACCGACTCGATGTTCGCCAGCGCCGACGACACCGCGTCCGGCACGCTGAAGGCGAGAAAGTCCGTCTCCGGATCGGGACGCAGCACGCGGAGCGGCAGCGCCACGAATCGCGTCTGATGATCCGGCGCGATCGACGCCTGCGTGTCCGTGGTCCGCGCCGCTTCGCGTAATTGCGACGCCAGCGTCTCGACGCGGTCGGTCCGCTGCGCCGGGTCCTTGGCGAGCGCGCGGCGCAGCACCCGATCGATCGCCGCGGCGCCGGCGAAGGCCGGCAGCGGCGCCGGTTCCAGGTAGCCGACCGCGTGAATGATCTCCGGCAGCGTCTTGCCGCCGAACGCCGGGCACCCGGCCAGCATCTGGTAGATCACCGCCGCGGCGGCGAAGACATCCGCGCGTTCGTCGGCGTCCTGTCCGTGCAGCTGCTCGGGCGCCATGAACTGCGGCGTGCCGACGAGCACGCCGCGGCCGGTCAGCCGCGCTTCCTGCGTGTGATCGCCGCCCGCGGCCGGCTGGGCGAGGCCGAAGTCGAGCAGCCGCGGACCGTGCGGCGTGAGAAAGACGTTGGCCGGCTTGAGGTCGCGATGAATGATCCCGCAGCGGTGCAGCGCCGCCAGGGCATCGAGCATCGTCGCCGCCATCGGCATCGCCTCTTCGACGGGAATCGGTCCGCGTTCGAGCCGGGCTGCGAGCGTCTCGCCGCTCAGTAGCTCCATCACCAGAAACTGCTGACCGTCGACCTCATCGAATTCGTAGAGCGGACAGATGTTCGGATGGCTGACCTTCGCGGCGGCGCGCGCCTCGCGCTTGAAGCGCTCACGGGCGGTGGTGTCGCTGAGCGCTTCCGGTCGGACGACCTTGATCGCCACCGGCCGATCGAGCCGATCGTCGTGGGCCGCGTAGACCACGCCCATGCCGCCCTCGCCAAGGACCCGGGTGACCCGATAGCGGCCGATCTGATGAATCGTCGACGACACAGAAGGTGAATTCTACGCTGACGGTTGAATCGGCGATAATCGGCGGCAATCATGGCCGCTCGCACGCATCGCTTCCTCAGCTCATCCGTCGCCGCCCTCGCCGGCGGCGTCGCGCTCTCGGCGCTGTTGTCGGCGCAGAGTCCGGCGCCACCGGCGCCCGCCCGGCCTGTTTTCGCCGACGGCCAGGCGCAGGTCGTGCCGGCGTTCGAAGATCAGTCGCAGTGGATCAAACAGAAGCTGTGGGTCGAGGCCGAGTTCGATTCGGACGGCGACGGCAAGAAGGATCGCATGTTCGTCGACGTCACCCGCCAGAAGCAGACCGACACCGAAGGCTTGAAGGTCCCGGTGATCTACGAGTCGTCGCCGTACTATGCGGGAACGTCCGGGCCGCGCGAGTTTCTCTGGGACGTGAAGCAGGAGGTTGGCGTCGAGCCGGCCAAGCGCACCTCACAGCCGCCGATCGCGTTCAAGGCCGAGCGCGAAAACGTCTCGAACTCGCTCGCCGCCACGTGGGTACCGCGCGGTTTCGCGGTCGTCCATTCTGAAGCTCCGGGGACGGGGCTCTCGACCGGATGTCCGACCGTCGGCAACGATCCGGAGATCCTCGCGCCAAAGGCGGTCATCGACTGGCTGAACGGCCGCGCGAAAGGCTACACGACGCTCGATGGCACGACGGAGGTGTCGGCGACGTCGTGGTCGACCGGCAAAGTCGGTATGACTGGGACGTCCTACAACGGCACGATTCCGGTCGCCGCGGCGGTGACCGGCGTCGCCGGTCTCGAAGCGATCATTCCGGTCGCGCCGAACACATCGTACTACCACTACTACCGCAGCAACGGCCTGGTGCGTCATCCCGGCGGCTGGCTCGGCGAAGACATCGATTTTCTCTACGACTACATCAACAGCGGCGATCCGGCGCGGCGCGCCTACTGCAACGCGCGCTATCGCGACGGCGAATTCGCCGAGCGGCGCGATCGCGCGCACGGCGACTACAACGAGTTCTGGGCGTCGCGCGATCTGCTGACGCGCATCAAGAACGTCAAGGCCGCGGTGCTGATGGCGCACGCGTTCAACGACTGGAACGTCGTCCCCGAACACAGCGTGCGCATCTACGAGGCGCTGAAGGGGCAGGTACCGCTGCAGGCGTACTACCACCAGGGCGGCCACGGCGGTAATCCGCCGCTCGAGATGATGAACAAGTGGTTCACGCGGTACCTCTACGGCGTCCAGAACGGCGTCGAGAAAGAACCCAAAGCGTGGATCGTGCGCGAGACGCCGCCGGCGCCG
>DASUGM010000322.1:0-8652 GCA_036274055.1 Vicinamibacterales bacterium
CGATCGCGCGATGCTCTGCCATCGCTCGATCACCCGATCGGCGATCGCCGATTACAGGAAGATCATGTTCTTCTGTGAGGGGATCTCAAACCGCCGTCGGCATCGAGCGCAGTTGACGTAGTCATCGATGCGAAAGAGATAGTCGCGCATCTTTTCGAACTTCGCCTTGTCGCCAGGATCCTGCGCGCCGCCAGGGATGCGGTCCTTCTTCGTGTAGTGCGTCCACTTGATCTGATAGTCCGCCTGGTGCTTGCAGAGCGGACAGGTCAGCGGTTGGGTCTTGATTTCCTGTTTGGGCGTGAAACACGCGCGTTCGTCGAAGGACACAGCGACATGCTATCTCAATCCGTGCACGGTGCGCCCTCTGCGCCGTGCGCGGTGCGCGTGCGCCGTGCGCTTCGCTTCCGGCACCAGGTCGCCGACCAACGTTCCGGCCGTGACGGTACCCGGCCAGCAGTCCCGATCTTGGGAGAGGAAGCGCACAGCGCACAACGTACACGCACGGCGCACGGCGCACGGCGCACGGCGCACGCGCACGGCGCACCGCGCACGGCGCACCGCGCACGGATCTATCGTGGCCTGCCCAGCCACCGGGGAACGCGAGCGAGGTACGCGTCGTACGATGCCCCGTTGACGCGTCGCAGGTGTGGCTCCTCGATGAAGATCACGACGAGGTGGAACGCGAGAGCGAAGATGAGCAGATAGATGGCGATGCGCGCCGACGCAAAGACGATTGCCTGTCCAGCGATCGTCGTCAGCACGCCGAGATACATCGGGTTGCGGCTGACAGTATAGAGTCCGTGCGTGACCAGGGCGCGCGGCTCTTCGCCGACCAGCCACCGCAACCGCCGCATGAAGAAGATCATCGGCGTGCCGCCGGCGGCGAGAAATCGCATCAGGCACCCCAGGTAGATCGATACACCGACCGCGACGATCACCCAGCCGCTCGCCCACCAGCCGCCCGCTATCGTCCGTGAGCGATCGACCCACGCCGGGCCGGCCACGGCGACCACGCCGGGCACGAGCACCGTGAACACCAGTCCGCGAAGCCACAACATCGCGACGCATGCTAAACCAGGAGCCACAAGCATGTACGTCGGGTACTTCGGGTACTCGGGGTACGTCGGGTACCAGGAACGTGGCTTCGCCGGGCCTGCTTACTCAACAGGTACGGCTACGGCGACATCGAGTCAGAATCGGGTACCTGTGGAGAAAGTGAGCACGGCGAAGCCTCGTTCCGAGTACCTGACGTACCCCGAGTACCCGAAGTACCCGAAGTACCCGTTGAAGGATCTAAAGTCCGCGGCCGCGTGGTACGCTCGCCGCGCGTGTCGCGCGCTCGTTCGAACTCGACGCTGGTCTGGTTCATCTCCGGCCACGGCTTCGGCCACGCCTCGCGCGACGTCGAAGTATTGAACGCGCTTTACGCGCTGCGGCCCGATCTGCGGGTCATTCTGCGATCGGCGGTCAGTCCGGAACTGCTGCGCCGCACGATGCGCGGGCCCTACGAACTGCGCGCCGGCGAGTCCGACACTGGCGTCATCCAATCATCGAGCGTCGCGCACGACGACGACGCGACGCTCGACGCGGCGATCGCGTTTCATGCCGACCTGGCCGGCAAAGCCGACGCCGAAGCGCGGGCGCTCGCCGCCGACGGCGTCGCGCTCGTCGTCGGCGATATTCCGCCGCTGGCGTTCGAGACGGCCGCGCGACTCGACGTGCCCTCGATCGCGCTGGCCAACTTCACCTGGGACTGGATCTATGAGACCCACCCCGGCTTCTCGACCCGCGGCGCCGCGACCCTCGAGATCATCCGCAGCGCCTATCGTCGCGCCACTCGTGCGCTCGAGCTGCCCTTTGCCGCCGGTTTCGAGATCTTCGATCGTGTCGATCGGGTGCCGTTGATCGCGCGCCGGCCGACGCGCGGCCGCGACGCGACCCGCGCGCACTTCGGCATCGCCCCGAATCGCCCGGCGATCCTGCTGTCATTTGGCGGCTACGGCCTGCCGTCGCTCGACCTCGCGGCCGTCGATTGCCTCGACGAGTGGACCGTGATCACCACCGACCGGATCAGCGGCGCGCCGGGCGGGCCGCGGCCGCGCCACGTCGTGTTCGTCGTCGAGGATCAGTTTCTGACTGGCGGCTTCCGCTACGAGGATCTGGTCGGCGCCGTGGATGCGGTCATTACCAAGCCGGGCTACGGCATCCTTTCCGAGAGCATCGCGACGGGCACGCCGCTGCTCTATACGTCGCGGGGCACGTTCCGCGAGTACCCGATCCTCGTCGACGCGCTCGAGCGTTACACGCGCAGCCGGTTCATCGATCAGCAGGATCTCTTCGCCGGTCGATGGCGGGCGTCATTGCAGACCTTGCAGGCGCAACCGCCGCCACGAGAGACGATGGCCGTCGACGGCGCAGAGGTGATCGCGCGGCTGATCGCTGCGCAACTCAACACCAGGCACTAGGCGTGAGGGTTGGCACCAGGCGCTCGATCGGCGGTACTCTTGCGTCATGCGACCCCTCCGGTATTCCATCAACGTCACGTTGGACGGGTGCTGCGATCATCACGAAATGATCGCGGATGAAGACTTGCACCGCCACGCCGTCAGAAACCTCGCTCAGGCCGATGCCCTCATCTTTGGCCGCGTGACGTACGAACTGATGGAGGCAGCGTGGCGGCTGTCGACGCGGACGGTCGTGATGCCTGATTGGACGGACCCCTTCGCCCGGATGATCGACGCGGCAAGGAAGTACGTCGTGTCGAACACCCTGGCTCAGGTCGATTGGAACGCGGAGCTCGTGCGCGGCGATCTGGGGCAGACGATTCGTCAGCTCAAGCGGGAGTCGGGGCATGGACTGTTCGTTGGCGGCGTGAAGCTCCCGCTGGCGCTGGCGGAGCTGGGATTGATCGATGAGTACGAGTTCGTCGTGCATCCCCGGCTGGCGGGCCACGGGCCAACGTTGTTCGCGGGGCTATCGAAGCATGTCGACTTGAAGCTCGTCAGCACGCTGGAATTCAGCTCCGGGGCGGTGGCGATGCGGTATCAGCCGAGAAGGCAGTCCGAGGCACTCGGCGGCACTCCCCGAGAACCAGGAGTGCCCAGGGCCTAACGCCCAGGGCCTGAGAGCGAAGAGCAAAGCGCGGCACGCGCTTTGCTCTTCGCTCCTGCATGAGCCGAAACATCAACGTCAACCCCGCGCACTACAAGGTCGCTGGACGCGAGCGTCAGGGCGAAGCTGTCCTCCAGGATGCTCAGAAGCAGGCGTTCGCGAAGCAGCAGGAGAGCAACGGCCGTTGGCAAGCCCATCATGGCGGCCGCGCGCCGTGGGAGACGACGCCGCCGGCGCCGCTGGTCGACACGCCGGAAGAGCGCCGGCGCGCCGAGCACGCAGCGAAGCGCGCGAGCCAGCGCGCAACCAGGCGCGGCAAGCCCGCGGCGAAGAAGACCGCGAAGAAATCGACAGCGTCGCGGGTCGCGCGCAAGCCCGGCGGCAGACGGAAAGCGGCGAGGAAAGCGTCGAGGGCATGAGCCCAGGGCCCAAGGCCCAAGGCCCAAGGCCCAAGAACTATCGCTTGGTCCAGCGCAGGACCAGCGCAGGCGGGACGTTCCGCATCTCCAGCCTGATCGCCGGCGGCGAGCCCAGCAATTCCGACATCGATTTGCGGAATCGAATCGCCGAGGGCATCGCGTAGCCGTGCAGGTACTGAAACGTCGTGAACGTGCCGCCGACCCGCAGCGCGTTTTTGATGCCGGCAAGGATCTTCTTCGTCATCGGCTGGGGCAGGCTGATGAACGGCAACCCCGAGATGATGTGATCGACCGGCAGCAAGCCGTGCTCGGCGGCATGCACATCGACCTGCTCGGCCGACGCGCAGATGCAATCGATTTTCGGCCACCGGCTTTTGATCTCGCGGACGAACTCCGGATCGATATCGATGGCGAGGAAGCGGGCGTTCGGACCGAGCTTCTCGACGATCGCCCAGGTCAGCGCGCCGGTTCCCGGTCCCAGTTCGATGACGTTGGCGGGCTCGGCCGGATCAAGGCCGGCGGCCATCGCGCGCGCCAGGGCCGGCGAGCTGGCGCTGATCGCGCCAACGGTGCGCGGACTGCGCAAGAAGCGACTGAAGACGATCGCGTGGTCGCGCAGGCCCGGTCCGTGCGAATGGTCGCGCATCGTCCTCTCCTCGGCGGCCGTGAAGGGCCGCACAACGTTACCCCGCGAGAATCGGCGCCAAACGCTGGAGCAACCGCTCCGCGGTCGCCGCCGACCCATGCACCGTGGTGATCTGCAAGCCCTGCACGCGGCTGCGTAACCACGAGGCGATCTCGGTGGAAATCGCCAGCGCTTCCTCCGCCGCGTCGGCCGCGGGGTTGAGCCGGTCGATCCCTTCCTCCGCCCGCGCAAGCCGGGCGAGGACCTCGTCCGCCACCCTGACGCCGACCACTTCACTCGCAAGAAACTCCGCATGGCGGAGGCTCTCGAGCGCAGCAAGTCCGGCAATCACGGGCAACCCGGTCTGACGGAGCCGGGCGACCGTCGGTTCAAACGCGCCGACGTCCAGAATCGGCGGCGTCACGAGGAACTCCGCGCCGGCTTCGATCTTGTGATCGAGCCGGCGCCATTCGGCGTCGAGATCCGGTGCAAATGGATTGACCGCGACCCCGATATGAAACTTCGTCGCCACGCCGAGCGGCTGACCGCCGATGTCGAGCCCGCGATTGAGACGAACGGCCATGTTCGTCAGGCCGATCGCGTCCACGTCGAATACCGACGTCGCGTCCGCGTAGCTGCCCTGCACCGTCGGATTGCCGGTCGTCAGCAGCACGTTGCGAATCCCCATCGCGTGCGCGCCGACCAGGTCCGACTGCATGCCGAGCAGGGTCCGGTCCCGGCAGGAGTAGTGCAAGACCGTCTCCACATGACCTTGCTCCACCAGTGACGCGACGGCCATGGCGCTGGCCCGCGCACCGGACTTCGGATAGTCCGGCACGTTCACAGCCGCGGCCCCCAACGCGCTGAACCGCTTGGCCTGGAGCACCGGCGCCGACAAGTCGGCGCCCCGCGGCGCCATCACCTCGACGATGACGACAAACTTCCGATCGTCGATCGCGCGGGCCAGCGACGACTTCTCGCGGCGCGCCACGGTCACGACTTCGGGGAGCCGGCCGTCACTCGCGGGCGCCGGCGCCGGACGGACGCGCGGCGCGATGGTACGCACCGCGGCGGCGATCTGACGGGTGTGCTCCGGCGTCGTGCCGCAGCATCCGCCGACCAGCCGGACGCCCGCCCCAATGAAGCGACGGGCGTAGGTTGCCATGTATTCCGGCGAACTCAAATAGAGATTTCGGCCGTCGACGTCGCGCGGCCGGCCGGCGTTGGGCTGGGCCGAGAGCGGCGCCGCGGTCAGGCGGGCCATCGCTTCGATGGTCTCGAGCATGGCCGCCGGACCGACCGAACAGTTCAGACCGATGACGTCGGCGCCGGCTTTCTCGAGCGCCGGCGCAAACAGGTCGGGCGCGGTGCCGTCGAGGCTGTGGCCGTCTTCCTCGGTCGTGATCTGGGCGACGATCGGCTGCGATGACACGGCGCGCACGGCGCGGATGGCGGCCGTGATCTCGTTCAGATCGCGAAACGTCTCGAGGATGAACAGGTCGACGCCGCCCTCGGCGAGCGCGGCCGCCTGTTCGGTGAACGCCTGCTCGGCGTCGTCGACGCCGGTCTTGCCCCACGGTTCGATGCGGACGCCGAGCGGACCGATCGAACCGGCGACGTAGGCTTTCCCGCGCGCGGCGCGCCGGGCGATCTTCGCGCCGGCGACGTTGATCGCGTGGGTCTGATCGGCGAGGCCGAAATTGCCGAGTTTGAAGCGATTGGCGCCGAACGTGTTGGTCTCGATGACGTCGGCGCCGGCGCGAACGTACGCCTGGTGGACATCGCCGACGAGCGCCGGCTGGGTCAGATTCAGTTCGTCAAAGCAGCGATTGAGAAAGATGCCGCGGGCGTAAAGCATCGTGCCCATGGCCCCGTCGCAAACCAGCACGCGTTGACGGAGCGCGTCGAGGAACCCCTCCATCGGGGGCCACTCAGGCCGGGCGCGTGGTCTGGGCCGGCGACGTCGACGCCGGAACGAGCAGGTCTGCCTTGTCCCAGATGAAGTCTTTGTTGCTGTAGACGGCGAGCTCGTAGTCCTTGCCCATGAAGATCGCCGAGACCGGGCAGGCCTCTTCGCAGTAGCCGCAGAAAATGCAGCGCGTCTTGTGAATCTGGTAGATCGAGGCGTACCGCGGCCCGGCCTGGACGGTGCCGTCATTCTCCGCCGCTTCGAGGTAGATGGCGTCGGCCGGACAGGCGACGGCGCAGAGGCCGCACGCGACGCACTTCTCGAGGCCGTTTTCGTCGCGCATCAGCACCTGCTTGCCGCGGTATTTCGGGTAGACCGGCACTTTCTCGTCCGGGTAGTTGACGGTGTTCGGCTTGCGGAACATGTGCTTGAAGGTGGTCGCGAACCCGATGAGAAACGGCCGAATCATGCAACTATCATAGTCCATGCCCCAAACGGCGCGGCCGCCGTCCGTGGAGCAATTCCTGATCTTCACGCTGATCGTGCAGGTCGCCGTCGCCGCTACGCTGGCGACGATGCTGGTGCGCTTCAACAGCTTCCGGCGGATTCTCCTGACCGAACGCCGTGACTGGCCGGAGCGGCTGTTCTTCGCCTCGTGGTGGGGCGTGCCGCTGGTCGCCGGCGTCGGCGCGCGGCTGCTGCTCCACTACGACGCGGCCGACCTCTCGCTCGCCGGCTCGTTCCTCGCCGGGCTGATCGCCGGGCCGTACGCCGGCGCCATTGTCGGCCTGGGGGTCGGCCTTCCCGCCACCTTCGCCGGCGAATGGGGCGCGATCCCCTTTGCCGTCGGCTGCGGGTTCGCCGGCGGCGGCTTGCGCGAGGTCTGCCCGAAAGAAGAGATCTGGCGGTTCACGCCCTTCTTCGTCACCAAGCTCCATCAGTCGGCGTGGCGGCTGATTCGATCGCTCTCGCTCGACTGGCAGGTCATCCTCGTCACCGCGCCGTTGCTGCTCGAAGTCTTACGGCTGCAAATCGGCTGGCACTACCCGCTCCGGCTCTTCCACCTCGACGCCGGCGGGCACGCGTGGTTGATCTTCCTGATCCTGCTGACCGCGGTGCTCTGCGTCGCCCTGCCGATCAAGATCTGGAACAGCGCCCGGATCGAGCATCGGCTTGCCGAGCAGGAAAAACTGCTGATGGCGGCGCGGGTCGAGGCGCTGGCCAATCAGATCAACCCGCACTTTCTGTTCAACACGCTGACGTCGATCTCGTCGCTGATCCGCTCGCAGCCGGAGACCGCGCGCGTCCTGATCGTCAAGCTTTCCGGCCTGCTCCGGCGTCTGCTGCGCAGCCAGGAGCATTTCGTCTCGCTACGCGAGGAGCTCGACGCCGTCGATGAGTACCTCGACATCGAGCGGGTGCGCTTCGGCCCGAGCCTCGCGGTCGACAAGGAGATCGACGAAGCCAGTCTCGACGTGATCGTGCCGAGCATGATTCTGCAGCCACTCGTCGAGAACTCGATCAAGCACGGCCTCTCGCGCAAGGTCGGCGAGGGCCGGATCACGATCCGGGCGGTGCGCCGCGCCGGCCATGCGATCATCGAGGTGATGGACAACGGCGTCGGCATGACCAGCGAGCGGCTCGAAACCACGACCCAGCACGGCATCGGGCTGCGCAACGTCAACGAGCGGCTGCGGGTGATCTACGGCGCCAACTATGGCCTGCATCTGCACAGCGTGCCCGGCGAAGGGACGCTCGCGCGGATCGAGATTCCCGAGATGACGGTCGCGCAGCGCGCCACCGCCTGACATGACGTCGCGCACCCTTCGTCTCATCGTCGTCGACGACGAGCAGCTGGCCCGCGAAGAGCTGTGTTTCCTGCTCACTGAAATCGGCGGCGTCGAAATCATCGGCCAGGCCGCCGACGGCGTCGAAGCGGCGCGGATCGCCGGCGAGCTGCGACCCGACGTGGTGTTTCTCGACGTCCAGATGCCGGGACTCACCGGCTTCGAGGTCGCGCGCCGTCTGGTCGAGGCCGACATCCCGACCCAGATCGTGTTCGTGACCGCGTTCGACCAGTACGCCGTCGACGCCTTCACGGTGAACGCGGTGGACTACCTCCTCAAACCGGTCGACGCCGACCGCCTCGAGCAGACCCTGGAGCGGGCGCGCCGCCGCCTGGCGTCGGAAGAGGCGGCGAAGCTACCATTACCGGCGGCC
Source organism: Vicinamibacterales bacterium (assembly GCA_036274055.1). GTDB lineage: Bacteria > Acidobacteriota > Vicinamibacteria > Vicinamibacterales > SCN-69-37 > DASUGM01. Next base: position 8,285 of record DASUGM010000322.1, read on the forward strand.
GAACTCGAACGGGTCATCGAGGCCGTCCACGCCCGCGCCGGCCGGCGCGATCAAATCGCGATTCGCACCGGGGAGCGATTCGTGCTGGTCCAGGCCGACGAGGTCGTTCACGCGTCGCTTATCGATGAGGCTATAGTCGTAGTAACAAACGGCGTCTCCGGGACGTCTAACTACAGGACGCTGGATGAACTCCAGGCGCGACTCGACCCCGCGGTCTTCTGGCGGGTCCACCGATCGCATCTGGTCAACATCACGAAGATCAAGGAGATCGTGCCCTGGTTCAGCCGGAACTACCTCCTGAAAATGAAAGACCCGAAGGCCACGGAGATCCCGGTCAGCCGCACGCAGACGCGCCGGCTCCGGGAGTA
>DASUGM010000323.1:0-16032 GCA_036274055.1 Vicinamibacterales bacterium
ATAACGACCTTGCACGACCAGTCCGCTTGCTTCCGCCGATTCGAACCACGCGGCGCGCCGATCGAGGAGCAGGAACACCGCCTGCGACCAGCGAATCGCCAGCCACAGGCCGGGGACGATGAAGAACAGCACCGCGGCGAGAATCGGCACCGTCAGGCAGATTGCGACGAGCCCGACTTCGAACGCAATCGTCGGCGCCACCCACTGCGTCGGCCGCCAGCGGCCATTGGCCCTGAGGATCGCCAACACCGTCGCGGTCACGCACAGGCCGAGCCAGAAGCGCACGATGACCACGAGCGCGAGCGGCACCATCACGCGCTGCGGCAGGATCCAGAAGCCGTGCTCGGCATCGAGCGCCCGAAACACCAGCGTTGATCCGGTCGTCGCCACCGCCGACGGCGCCAGCACCGCAGGTTTCCAGGTGCACCTCCACGCAGCGGCGAACACCGGCAGGATCGACGTCACGCCGCTAGCGGTGCTGCCAGTTCTGAATCAGCGTAATTGCGGGTGTTGGTGGCTCCTCGAGCATCTGTCTGATCAAGAAACGCCGACCATCCCGCGACGGCACGAATATCGGCGACCCTCGAAAAGCGAACAAAGGCACCGGCGTCTCGTGCTCGAGCGCATCACCGCTGGCGGGCAATCGCATCCGAACCGCGTAAAGCCGGTTGTCCGGTCCGGCGTAATACAGCTCGCCGCCGTCGCCGCGCCATTTCGGCGATAAGCCGCCGCCGACCGAGATTCGCCACTCGCGCCCCGGCGCGGGGAACGGCCGCACGTAGACGTCCTGGGAACCAGTCGCACTGGACTGGTAGGCGACCCACCGCGAGTCCGGCGAAAATCTGGCGGTGGTCTCGTCGAAAGGCGTCTTGGTGATTTGGATCGGTTTGCCGTCGCCGTTGACGGGCATTGCCCACAAGTCGCGGGCCGCCTGTTCGCGTCCCTGAAGCACGAAGAGCCAGTACTTGTTGTCGAGCGACCAGTCGCTCATCGTCTTGTTCTCGGCAGACTCCAGAATCACGGTCTCGTCGCCGCCACCGAGCGGCTTTCGATAGAGGTCGTAGAAGCCGCCGCCCTTTCTCGACGACTGAAACGCGATGTCCTTGCCATCGGGCGACCACACCGCAGCGCTGTCGAACCACGGAGCCGAAGTGAACCTTTGGAGCGCGCCGTGCTGAGCGTTGGCGATCGTCCACAAGTCCGAATTCCCGTTTTCGCGGCGACCGAGAACGATGGTTCGCTCATCCGGGGACACGCGCAATGTTGCGTCGAACTCCGCAGAATCGACGCCGCCGACGATGCCCACGGGGTTCCCAGTCCGATCGACCCATGTCAGTTGGTACTTCGGCAACGCCGCCTGCCGGTATGCGATCGCGCCGGTCGCGGAGGCCGCGAGCGACGCGATGCCAAAAACAGTTCGGTTCTGCAGCAGGCGATCGGCGAGGCGAACGGCCTCGCCTTCCATTTCGAACGTGCGCATGTTCATGCGCTGCGCGAACAAGGCGTCCTGCTTGCCGTAGACCACGAAGTTCGGCGGCGAGAACACCGCCGCGGTGTCGGCGTCGACGAGCCGCCGCGCGTCGAGCGACCCGAGCACGCCGAGGAAGATGCCCTGGACGCCGGGCGGTCCCGAGACCAGGAACAGGAAATGCTCTCCGTCCGGAAGGAAGTAGGGAAAACGATGACCAATCTGCGGCGGAATCAGGCGTGACGCCGGTTCGGGCTTCCCGCCGCTGAGGGGCAGGCGGGCCAAGGGTGAGAGATTGGCGGGCGCCAACAGCAGGACGCCGCTGGCGTTCCGGGTCAGCCCAAAACCGCCAGCAGCAGCCAGATTCAGCGAATGGGAGGCGCCGCCATCGATGGAGACCTCCTTCAGTGTGCCCGACCAGTGGAGGATCGATCGGCCGTCGGGCGCCCAGACCAGATAGCCGGGCTGACCCGCAGTGCCTGCAACCGGCAGCGACGCCTCCGACGCAAGTGGTCGAAGCCAGAGTTGCATCGGCCCACCCGAAGCCGCCCAGTACGCCACCGTCCGTCCATCGGGCGACAGCGCGATGGGAATTGGCGGCACGGCGCCGGGCGCCGACGACGGCACGACCAGCTGCAGACGGGTTTCGAACTGGTCGACTGGCGCCGGTCGCAGATACAGCGTCAACGCAACCGAGCCAGCGATGCCGGCAATCAGTGCGGCGAACCACAGCGCACGCTCGCGGCGAGCGACAGCCGTTCTTGAGCTCTCGCCTACCGGCTCACCGCCGCCCGCAATCGCGTCCTCGATCTCGAGCCGCGCGTCAGCGATGTCGTGCATCCGATGTTTCGAATCGCGCTCGAGGCAGCGGCGCAGCAACCGGCGCACGCCCGCGGGAGTTGCCGCGGGCAACGCGTTCCAGTCCAACTCGGACTTGAGCACGCCGGCGAGCGTGTCGGAGATGGTCTCGCCGTCGAACATCCGCCGGCCGCTCAGCATCTCGAATACGACGACCCCGAAGGACCAGATATCGGCGCGCTTGTCGACCGGTTTGCCTCTCGCCTGCTCGGGCGACATGTAGGCCGCGGTGCCGAGAATGACGCCGAGCTCGGTGGCGCGATTGGTCAGCGTCGGCGAGTTGGCGGCCTCGGGCGTTGCCGGGGCAACCGGTTCCAAGGCCTTGGCGAGACCAAAGTCGAGCACCTTCACACTGCCGTCGTCGCGCACTTTGATGTTGGCCGGCTTCAGGTCGCGGTGAACGATCGACTGCTGGTGCGCGGCCTCGAGCGCCTGCGCGATCTGAAGCGCGATCCGAAGGGCCTCATCGAGATCGATGGAGCCGCGGCTCAGTCGATCGCCGAGCGTCGGGCCCTCGACCAGTTCGAGCACCAGCGCCGGCATGCCGCCTGAGTCCTCGAAACCGTAGATGTGGGCGATGTTGGGGTGATTCAGCGCGCCCAGGGCCTGGGCTTCGCGGCGGAAACGTGCGAGGCGGTCCGCGTCAGTCGCGAAGGCCGCGGGCAGCACTTTGAGCGCGACGTCGCGGTTCAGCTTGGGGTCGCGCGCCCGATAGACCTCGCCCATGCCGCCGGTCCCGAGGAGCGACAGAATCTCGTACGGTCCGATGCGCGAGCCGCCGGGAAGCGCCATTTCGCTTCGTGCGCATCATAAGCGAACGGGCGGCTGGCCGGGCGACGAGAGCGGTGTCAGGCTTTGTCGTGACGCGCGAAGATCGCGGTCTTGCCGGCGGCGTCGAAAGTCAGCACCGTGTAGGGCTCGAACGGCGTCAGATCCATGCCCGGCGCGCTCTTGGGCATGCCGGGAATCGTCAGGCCGCGGACGTTGGCGGGCTTCAATGTGAGCAGCTTGTCGACGTCTGGCGCGGGCACGTGGCCTTCGATGAGATAGCCGCCGACCAGCGTTGTGTGACAGCTGCCGAGCGCCGCCGGGATCTTGTGCTCGCGCTTGATGAAATCCATGTCGGCGTTGGTCACGGTCGCGGTGTAGCCGTTCAACTTCATGTGCTCGACCCAGCTCTGGCAGCACCCGCACTGCGCGTCCTTGTAGACGGCGAGATTCGGCTTCGCCGCCTTTTTCACACCGGGCGTCTTCGCAGCGGGCGTCTGCGCGCGCAGCAGCGCCGGCACCCCGGCGGCGACGGCAAGACCGGCGATGGCGTCACGAAGCAAGCGGCGGCGTGAAAGGCGTTCAGCGGACATGATCGACATTCTATCCCTGCGCCGGTGCGCCCTCTGCATTTCTGCGTGGTTACGTCTCCGCGCACTACAGCGACCGCAGAAACGCCAGCAGCGCCGCACGATGCGCCGGCGCGAGCGACTCGTACGCTCTGCGGGACAGGGCGGCCTCGCCGGCGTGACGGCGAATCGCGTCCTCGGGCGTCGCCGCCCCGCCATCGTGCATCAATGGCCGGCGTGTGCGCAGGCCCCACAGGGCAGGCGTGCGGATCTCGTTGGCCGCGGCCGCGCCTTGCCGGATCCCGTCACCGGTGCCGATGTCATGGAGCAGCAGGTCGGAAAATAAACGGACGATCTTGCGATCGAACAGCGGGTTGGCGTTGACGCCGGTTTCGAGCGCGGGCACGTGACACGCCGCGCATCCAGCAAACTCGAAAACGCGTTCGCCCTCACGCTCGCGGTCGCCGGTGGCGCCGCGTTCGATTGGCGCGAGAAACTTCATGAAGCTCTCGAAGTTGTCGATGCCGCGCTTACCGGTGGCCGGCTCGCGGCGATCCTCGGGATCCGGCCGCGGATCGCAGCGTCGCATCGCTTCGTCGTTGATGCCGTAGGCCGCTTCGGCCGGGAAGATGTCGTTGGTAATGCCCATTTCATTGCGATACGCATCGGCCGCGAACGCGATCAGCGTCGCATGCTGAGCTTTCCATCCGAAGCGGCCGACGCGCTGGTTGCCCGTCCCCGCATCGGTCACGATCGCCGCGCGGCCGCTGACGCCGTCCCGATCGCGGTCCGCCGGGTCGGCGAGACGAAGGATCGTGTCGTCGGCGATCGCTTCGACCAGGCCGGCGCCGAACACCGGAATCGGCGCGCGGTGCGCGATGATCGTCGCGTGATCCGGAATCACCGGCTGACACCCGTGGGTCGGCGTCGAGAACAAGTGCATGAGCGTCTCGCCGGAGCTGTCCAGCGCCTTGAACGCGCCGTCTTCGTCGGTGGTGGCCGCGCGCGTCTCGAGCACCGTGCTGGTACCGCCGATCGCGGGCACGCTGTGACACACCGCGCAACTGGTCGCGTTGTACGCCGGCCCGAGACCGTCTTCGCTGGTTTCGACTTCCGTGAAATCATCCAGCCCGAGGCGGAATTCGGTGAACTCCCGTGCGGTCAAGCCGGGTAGAGGATCGCCGGGACGCACCGCTCGGCCCTGCGCGAGCAACACCGTCGCGCTCCACGCCAGTCCGACAGCGGCCGCCATCCACGCGACGGAGCGACGATTGCGCTTCACGGCGACTCCTTCGCGACGATCACGCCGCGCATGAACGAGTGCCCCGCTCCACACATGCGGCTGCACTCGAACTCGAACTTTCCCGCCGCGGGCGCTTTGAAGACCACCACGGTCTCACCCTGGCCGCGTTTCGGCACGGCGAGGTTGGTGTCGGTGCCGACAATGCGGAAGCCGTGACTGGTGTCGTCGCTCTTCACGCGCAGCTCGATCTCTTCGCCGACGGCGACCTTGATCTCCGACGGCGTGAACGCAAATCGCTCCGCTGACACGCGGACGACGCGACGGTCAGGCCTCTGCGCGGATTGAGCGGTCAGGACGGCCGACAGGAGGAGCAGGCCCAAGGCCCCAGGCCCCAGGCCCAGGCGTTTAGAGAGTCGAGTTGACATCGAAGCCACCAGGTTTTCCGGGGTCAAACAAGGGTCAGACCCCTTTGAGATCCCAAAGGGGTCTGACCCTTGTTTGACCCCTAGAACCACCAACCCAATCCGATGTTGAACGACGACGGCGCGCGCACGACGCCGCTCTGATTGCGCAGCCACACGTAATCCGCCTTCACGGCGATGTCGGGATCCGGGTAGTAGGTCAGCCCGGTGATCCACGCGTCGCGATCGAATTCCTTGAGCGGCAACCAGCCGGCCGGCATCTGGTACTGGGTGTCGACGTTCTCGTAGCGGACGAACCCGACAAGATCCCGCGCGGCGCCGGCATTCCACACCCGGTACGCGGCCTCCGCGTAGAAGCCGCGCAAACCCCTGGCGATGTTCGGGTCGACGCCGGTCAGACGACGCAGCGCGTCGTTGATGGCGGCGGCGCCCGGGATCGACACCGACGCGAACTGCGCGCGCAGCTCGACGCGATCGCGGACGAAGCGCGCGTCGACCTCACCGACTCGCACTGGCGTCGAAAGAGCGGGCGTGTCGGTCTCTCCTTTCCCAAGCCAGGTGCTGGCGCCGAAAGTCACGTGCGGCACCCCGAGATATTCGACGCGGCCGGCAAACGCCGCCGAGCGCATGCGCGCCTCAGAGCCGTGTTGGGCGCTGCCGCGAATGCCTTCGTCGGCGCTGAATTCGAGCGCCTGCAGCGGCGTGAGTACATAGGCGCGGTAGCGGAGGCCGTGGCCGAGCCCGCCATGCACGCCGGCGCCAGCTTCGAACCACGTCGTCGGCACGATCACGGTGTCAACCAGCGGCCGCTCGACGCCGTTGTAGACCGGCGGCTCGTGACGCTCGTTGATGATGCCGACCGGGACCAGCACCATGCCGGCCCGGACGTTGAAACGCCGCGAGATCAGAAAATCCAGATACGCCTGCTCGAGTTCGAGTTCGCCGGATGCTTCGAGGCCCTCGACGAACGCGTGTTCGAGCTCGAGTTCACCGACGAAACGAATCTGCGTCGTGAACTGATGACTCACGAGCAAGACGAAGCGATGAAAGTCGAGCACACCGTCCTGGTTGGCCACCTTGTTGAAGTGGAAGTCCATGTAGCCCGAGATCGGACCGGTCTGCGCGGCCACCGGTGTAGCCGAAATCAGCAATGTCCCGACCCCGATGGCCGCCCGAAGGATTCTTGCCAAGTCAAACTTCATTTTTTGATTAGTCAAAACACTACGCCAGGAACGGGCAGCCGGTCAACTCCCTTCGCCAAGCCAAGTAAGATGCGGGCCATGCTCGCTGGTCCGACCTTGTTCGTACGCGTCATCGCTGGTGCAGTAGTCGCCATCCTCGGCGCCGTGGCGCCAGCGATGGCGATCGCGCAGACACGGCCAAAAGTCGGCGTCGCGCTCGGTGGCGGCAGCGCCAAGGGCATCGCGCACATCGGCGTCCTGCGGTGGCTCGAGGAGCACCACATCCCCATCGACGTCGTCGCCGGCACGAGCATGGGCGGGCTGGTCGGCGGCGCGTATGCCACCGGCATGACGCCCGACGAGCTGGGCGTCCTGATTGCCACGACCGACTGGGACGAAATGTTCGGCGCCTCCAACTTCGACTTCATGAACGTCCGCCGCAAGGCTGACGCGCGCGCCTACCCGTCGCACCTGGAGTACGGCCTCAAGAAGGGATTGATGGCGCCGCCGTCGCTCAACAGCGGGCAGCAGGTCGATTTCATGCTCGCGCGCATCGCCGCGCCCTACTACGGCATCGCGACGTTCGATGCGCTGCCGACGCCGTTTCGTTGCGTGGCGGTCGATCTGAAAACCGCGAAGTTCATCGTCCTGGATCGCGGCTCTCTGGCGACCGCGATGCGCGCGACGATGTCGCTGCCGCTGGTTTTCCCGCCGGTGGCGGTCGACAACTACCTGCTCGTCGACGGCGGCGCGCTGAACAACGTGCCGGCCGACGTCGTGCGCGACATGGGCGCGACGCGCGTCATCGCCGTGAACGTGGGCAACCTCACCGACGATCAGCCAATCATGCCGTCGATGCTCGGCCTGCTTTCGAGCACCGTCGACGCGATGATGCGCGCCAACACGCTGCGCACGCTGGCGGCCGCCGACGTCGTCATCAACGTGCCGCTGACCGACTACGGCTCGCTCGATTGGCGCCGTCATCTCGACCTGGTGCGGGCCGGCTACGAGGCCGCCGAAGCCATGAAGTCGCACCTCATGCCGCTCGCGGTCGACGACGCCGCCTGGCAGCAGTGGTTGACGGCGCGGCAGAAGGCGCGGCGAACGTCGCTGCCATCCCCCGCGTTCGTGCGGGTGGAAGGCGCCAGCACCGTCGACGAGGCGCGCATCCGCCGCGCGCTCGAGCTGCGGATCGGCCAGCCCTTCGACGTCGACGGGGTGCAGGCCGACATCACCAGGCTTGGCGGCCTCGAGCGCTACGAAACGATGACGTGGCGCATGATCTCGGGGCCATCAGGTGACGGCCTGCTGGTCACCGCGCGTCCCAAGACCTACGGACCGCCGTTTCTGTTTCTCGCGGTGTCGCTCGAGAACACCACGTCAAACACATTTCGCTTCAGCTTGAGCAGCCGCTATCTGTCGTTCGACAACGTCGGATCCGGATCGGAGCTGCGCATCGACGGCACGGTCGGCTCGGATCCGTCCGTGGGCGCGTCTCTTTACAAGCCGATCGGCAAGAGCTCCTTTTTCGTCGAGGCCGGCGCCGGCGTCGCGTCGAAGACGCTCAATGTGATCGAAGACGAGCTCGTCGTCGCCACCTATGGCCGTACGGATTTGCTCGCCAACGTGGAAGCCGGCCTCAACATCGACCGAATCGACGACCTGCGCGGCGGGATGACGTTCGGGTATCTCGACGCGGCCAGCCGGGTCGGCGATCCCGGCCTGCCCGAGCTCAACGGCAACTCGATGGCGCTGCACGTGCGTTGGCGGCATGACGGCCAGGACAACGCGACCTTGCCGACGCGCGGCCTGCGTTCGGAGGCCGTGCTCCGGCACTACTTCCAGGCGCCCACCGCCCCGGAGGGCAGCGAGACGACCCGGCAGACCGAAGGCGTGACGCAATTCGAAATTCGAGGTTTGCATGTCGTCTCTCGCGGCGGCGGACACCAGCATCGGTTCTTCGCCAGCGGCGGTCTCGGCACGTCGTTCAGCGGCCAACCACTGCCGACCGAACAGTTCACGCTTGGCGGGCCATTACGGCTGAGCGCCTTCAGCGTCGACGAACTCCGCGGCGATCATTTCGGCCTGGCCTCGGCCGGATATCTGTATCAAGTGGCGCGGCTGCCGGATCTCTTCGGCGGCCCGGTGATGATCGGCGGCTGGATCGACACCGGCTCGGCGTTCGATCACTGGAACGATGCGAACTTCGCTGCCGACGCAAGCGTCGCGATCATCACCGACACGATCATCGGTCCGGTGTTCGCGGGCGCCAGCGTCGGCCTCAACGGCACGCGCTCGCGGTTCTACATCGGGATCGGGCGGATTCTCAGATAGCGCTCTGCTTGGTGAGGAGTGGCTCGGTGCTGAGTGCTTGGGGCTGGTGCTCGCTCCTGCGCGCACCTGCTTAGTGCGGTCGACATCAAGCTGAGTACGACTACCGAGATATCTCGATCGTTGTTGAGGCTCGATCCCAACCGCACGAAGCAGCAAGCACCGGCACCGAGCACCAAGCATCAGCACCGAGCACTAAGCAGGATAAAATCCGCCCGATGTCCCGCGCGATCGTCGTCGGATTGATGCTCGGATTGGGCGGAGCCGCCGTGGTGGCGCAGGATGCCGCGCCGACGTGGGCCAAGCCCGACGCGTTCTGGTATCGCAAGGCGGTGACCGGCGGTCACGTCTGGGTCACCGTCGATGCCGCGGTTGGCGTGCGCCAGTCGCTCTTCGATCACAAGCGACTCGCGATCGAGCTGTCGCAGAAGAGCGGCTACGAGTTCACCGATTTGACGCTACCCTTCGTCGACCCGGCGGCCCGGTTCGTCGTCAAGTACGACGGCTCCAGCGTGCCGGTGCCGCAGGGGCTGCTGGCCATTGAATTCATCCTCGCCGACGCTCAATGGCGATGTGAATTGCAGGCCGAGTGGGACTGGGGCCGCGAGCCGCCGTCCGACTACGAATGCACGAAACGGGACGGACCGCCGCCAACGGCGGCCATCGCCGCGGCTATTGCGTCGCGCGTGTCGCCAGATCGCAAATGGGAAGCCTTCGTTCAGAGCAGCAACGTCATGGTCCGACCGGCGGGCGCTTCAACCGGCGCGACGGCGCTGAGCCAGGACGGCACTGACGCGTTCGCGTATGACCCGGCCTCGATTCAGTGGTCTGCCGATTCGAAGACGGTGAGCGCGTATCGCGTCGACGCGGCAATCTGGCGCGCAGCAGAACTGTCCGGAAACGTGACGTCAATGATCGTCAAAGGCACGTGGAGCGTGCGCTCTGGGAGATGAAGCAATAGTGCGGTCTTGAGTCTTCGGTCTTGGGTCTTCGGTCTTGGGTCTTGGGTCTTCGGTCTTGGGTCTTGAGGTACGGCTTTCAGTCGTACCCCAAGGCCCAAGTCACAAGACCCAAGACGAACTAACTACCTGCCCCCGAGCTTGTCCGTGATGGTCACCTTGCCGACGTTCGCCTTATTGAACGCCGCGACGTCCGCGTTGAGCTTGTCGAACGCGGCGCGGCCGACCTCGAGGTCCTTCAGGAACTCCTGATAGACATTCAGTGACGCGTTGGTCGGCTTGTAGCCGGCGCCGCCCATGACGTCGCCGCCGCTGCCGCCGACCTCGGCGAGCAGCCAGATCAGGTTGAAGTAGAGCTTGTACTTCTCGACGTACCACTTGTCGTCGCTGTGCATCTCGGTTTTCGACAGGAAGTGCAGCTCGGTCTCGTACATCCGCTGGTAGATCGCGGCCAGGGACTTGTCGAGCGCGGCGTTGGACGCGTTCGCCTTGCGCAAGTCCTCGACCTGCATGCGCATGATCTCGATGCGGTTGATCTTGTCGGCGACCTCGTTCATGGTCGCGATGATCTTTTTCTGGAACTCCAGGCTGGCGACGAGATCGGCGTCGGTCGACGGCAGCATGACGTCGCGCCAGATTTCGAACGGCTGAGAGTACTGCCGGCCATTCAGGGTCATCCGCACCGTGTACTTGCCGGGCGCGGCGCGCGGCTGCCAGTTGGCGGCGCCGAGCCCCCAGTGCGTCGGCGGCCGTTCGCGATTCTGCCAGCGGCCGGCGTCCCAGATGTACGGATTGTCGGGCGGGATCGAGCGCATCGTCACCCGGACCGGCGGCGGATAGAGCATGTTCCACGTCGCCTGATTCATCCCGGCGCGCGCCGTGACGCGCGAAGTGTTGATCACCGTATTCGACGCGTCGAGGATCTCCATGGTGATCGGTCCGGACGGCGCCGCCGCCAGACTGAACACGAACGCCGCGGTGCCGCCGTTGGCGCGAATCGTCGCCGGCACCGGCTTGTAGAGCGTGATTTCGCCGCCCTGCGCGGGCGCCGGTTCGGCCGGGCCTTCCAGCCCCCAGACGTCGCGCAGAATCCACAGCCCGCGCCCGTAGGTCGCGACCGCGACTTCCGGGGCGTTCTTTGGCACTTCGATCCACGTCACCGGCGCGGCCGGCAGGCGATCCTTGAACACCGTCCACGACTTGCCGTCGTCCTTCGAATAGAAGAACTGGTGACCGGTGCCGGCGAACAGCATCCCGCGACGGCGCGGGTTCTCCGCGATCGCGAGTGTGTAGTCGAGCGGATGGCCCTTCGGCAGGCCGCCGTCGAGCCGGGTCCAGCTCTTGCCGTAGTCGCTGGTCTTGTAGAGGTACGGATCGCGCTGATCGACGAGATGGTAGTCCACCGCCATGTAGGCGGTGCCACCATCAAAATGCGACGCGTCGATGCGACGGACGATGCCCCACGGCGGCATGTGCACGGCGACGGTGAGATCGTTCCACGTCTTGCCGGCGTCACGGGTGATCCACACCTTGCCGTCGTTGGTGCCGACCCATAGGGTGTTGCGCTCGGTCCGCGACGGCGCGATTGCCGAGATCACCGCGCCGTAGAACTGGCCGAGGTTATCGCCGACGACGCCGCCCGAGAAACGCACGCGTTCGGGGTCGCCGGTCGACAGATCCGGGCTCATCTCTTCCCAGGTCTGACCGCGATCGCGCGTGCGCAGGATCTTCTGGCAGCCGAAGAAGACCGAGTTGTCGAACCAGTCGATCGCCAGCGGCGGCGACCACTGGCAGCGATACTTCAACCCGACGGGATCGGAGTCGAGCGTGTGCCGCCACGGGCTCACCGATCGGCGCAGGCCGCTGTTCTCGTCGAACGTCGCGACGTGCGCGGCGTAGCACGTGCCCCAGACGAAGCGGCTGTTGTTCGGCTCGGGCGTGGTGTAGCCCGATTCGCACGACGGCATGCTTTCCTGCGCCGGCAGCGTCGCGCCGCCGCCGCCGCGTCCGCCGCCGCCACCCGCGCCGCGCCCGCCTGCGCCACCACGGCCACCACGTCCGCCCGCGGCCGCGGGATCGGGCGCGGGCGGTGGTGGCGGCGCATACGACGGCACGTTCGCCGGCACGATCGGCCGGTCGCTCGCGATCCGCATGCTGCCATCGTCCTGCCGGCTCGAGTAGACCCAATACGGGCTGCGTTGATCGACAGTGACGCGATACATCTGTCCGATCGGCAGCGACACGCCGGTGTTGCCGGTCGGATTGTTCGGCGATCCGTAGATGCCCATGCCGCCGTCACCGGTGACGATGTAATGCCCCGCCATCGACGGATTCGGATCCCACCAGATGTCATGGCAGTCGCCGCATCCGCCGCCGGCGGTCGTCCAGATCTTGCCGCCGTCGCGCGAGCGCCACAGCGTGCTGTTGGCGATCATCAGATGATCGGGATTGTCTGGCGAGACCCGAATCCGAATGTAATAACCAGCGCGGCCGATCAGGCGGCGATCCCAGCTGACGTTGTTCCACGACTTGCCGGCGTCATCCGATCGCCACAGCGAGCCCTGCGCTTCGGACTTCAGGCCTTTGACGCCGTCGCTGCCGGTCTGAATCAGCGCGTACATCCGGTTGCCGTTGGACGGCGCGATCGCGACGTCGATCTTCCCCACCGGCGGTTTCGGCATACCGGCGGTCACCTTCGCGAACGTCTTGCCGCCGTCGTGCGAGAGGTAAACGCCGCTGCCCATGCCGCCGCTCTCGAGCATGTGGGTCTGCAGCAGGATTTCCCAGGTGCCCGCGATGACGACGTTCGGATCCGAATGCGACATCTGCAGGCCCGAACAGCCGGTGTCCTGGTTGACGAACAGCGTCTGCTGCCAGGTCCTGCCGCCGTCTTCAGTGCGGAAGACGCCGCGCTCCTTCTGCGGTCCGGTCGCGCGCCCCAGCGCGCAGACGAGCACGATGTTTTCGTTGGTCGGGTGAATGACGATGGTGCCGATGCGTCCGGTGTCCGGCAGGCCCATCTTCGTCCACGTTTCCCCGGCGTCGACGGACTTGTAGATGCCGTCGCCCATCATGTCCATGTCACGCACGGCCCAGGCTTCGCCGGTGCCAGCCCAGACGATGTTGGGATTGCTTTCCGCCACCGCCAGCGCGCCAATCGCCTGCGACGTCTCCTTGTCGAAGGTCGGCTTCCACGTCGTGCCGCCGTCCGACGATTTCCACACGCCGCCCGAGGCGGCGCCAGCGTAGTAGACGCCGGGCTTGCCGGCCACCGCGGCCGCGGCGGCAATCCGGCCGGCGCTCTGCGGGCCGACGTATTCGAAGCGCGGCGCGCCGACCGCGGTCGCGGTCTGCGCGGCCACCGGTGCGGCGTTCTGCGGTTCCTGGTCCTGCGTCGCCGCGATCATCGACGCGCCGACGCCAAGGGCGAGCGACAGGCCAATGCTGAGATGATGCGTGCGGCGACTTCGCGACATGGGAACCTCCTGAAAAAGGAGGTCGGGTGTTGTTTATGCAGGCCGTGCATAAAGGACACCCGAACTCCACGGAAGGCTAATGCAACGCACTCGATCGGGCAACGAAAATAGGCGCAATGAGGCCATAAGCGCCGTTGTGAACGGGCGTGTGTGGACCGGTGATCCGTGGCGGCCGAAGGCGGAAGCCGTGGCGATCGACGGCGATCGCATACTGGCGGTCGGTACCACGGACGAGATTCGATCGATCGCGCGCGGCGGCCGCGAACTCGACGCCGCCGGCGGGCTGATCGCGCCCGGCTTCATCGACGCGCACCTGCACATGATCGCCGGCGGGTTCCGGCTCGGCTGGATCACGCTCGGCGACGCTCACAGCCGCACGACCTTCGGTAATCGGATCCGCGGCTTCGTCGCAACGCGGCCGCGCGGCACCTGGATTCTCGGCGGCGACTGGGATCACGAACGCTGGGGCGGCACCGCGCCAGCGCGCGAGTGGATCGACGAGGCGTCGCCCGATCACCCGGTCTGGGTCACGCGCGTCGACAGCCACATGGCGCTCGCCAACTCGCGCGCGCTGTCGCTCGCCGGCGTCACCCGCGCGACGCCGGACGTCGCCGGCGGCGAAATCGTCCGCGACGATCGCGGCGAACCGACCGGCCTGCTCAAAGACAACGCGATGCGCCTGGTCGAGCGCGTCGTGCCGTCGCCAACGGCGGCCGACGAAGACGCGGCGCTCGACGCCGCGATGCGGTTGCTCGCGTCGAACGGCATCACCTCCGCCCATCACATGGGCGCGCTGCCGCCGGCGGGCAGCTGGCACGAACTGCAGATCTTCCGTCGCGCGCATGCCCGGCGCACGCTGACCACGCGGCTCTACGTCACGGTGCCCCTCGAGACATGGCCGCGCCTCCGCGATCTGATCGCCTCAGGCGATTTGGGCGGCGATGACGGACGTGGCGACGACTGGCTGCGCGTCGGCGGGCTCAAGAGCTTCATCGACGGCTCGCTCGGTTCGCGCACCGCCGCGTTCCACCAGCCCTACGACGACGCGCCGGGCGACGGGTTGCTGATGGATACCGTCGACCGCTGGCGCGAGTGGATGATTGACGCCGATCGCGCCTGCCTCCAGCTGATCACCCACGCCATCGGCGATCGCGCCAACACCACGCTCCTCGATCTCTACACAGAGGTGACGGCGGCCAACGGCGCTCGCGATCGCCGGTTGCGTGTCGAGCACGCGCAACACCTCACTCCGGAAGACATCCCGCGGCTGGCGGCGCTCGGCGCGATCGCGAGCATGCAGCCGCAGCACGCGATCGACGACGGCCGGTGGATCGAGCGCGCGATCGGCCGCGAACGCGCGCGAACCAGCTATGCCTGGCGTTCGCTGCGCACCGCTGGCACCCGGCTGGCGTTTGGCAGCGACTGGTTCGTCGCGCCGCCTGTGCCGCTGGCCGGCGTCCTGGCGGCGACGTCTGGCTGGCGCCCCGATCAACGCATCACACTCGAAGACGCGCTGCGCGGCTACACCGTCGAGGCCGCGCACGCGAGCTTCGACGAAGAGCGGAAAGGGCGGCTCTCAGAAGGGCTGCTGGCGGATATCGTCGTGGTGGATCAGGATCTCTTCGATAAAGATGCGCGAGTCGAGGAAGCGCGGGTTGAGGCGACGATCGTGGGGGGAGAGCTGATCTTCGCGAGATGAGTGAAGCGCACCTGCTAGGAGCGGATTCACAGGGAGAACACGGAGAAGAACAAGAGGAAACACCACGAGGAGTCTTTTTGAAAAACCTCTATTGCTCTGCCTCGGTTTTCTCGGGCGTGTCGGAAACTTTGTGTGTGAAGCGGATTTGATCCTCGCGGCTGTGGCCGGCGGCTGAACGGTGCCGGCGGCCGCAGCTGCTTCAGAGTACATCGGGCGTCGGACCTTTCAGAAAGCGGTCGTCATAGAGAATCGCGAATTGATTCATGGCGGCTCTCCAGTGATGGGCCGCCTTGGACCACTGCGCCGTGATGTTGCGGAGCGCGAGCCAGATCAGTTTCGTCGCCGCCTCATCGGTCGGGAAATGGCCGCGGGTTTTGATGATCTTCCGCACGCGCGCGTGGACGCTTTCGAGCGCGTTGGTCGTGTAAATCACCCGGCGCACCTCGGGCGGAAACGCAAAAAATGGGATGACGTGCTCCCACGCGTGGCGCCACATCTTGACAATCGGAGGAAACCGGTGGCCCCACGGCCCGTCGGCAAAGGTGTCGAGCGCGGCGCTGGCCGCCTCGGCCGAGGCGGCCCGATAGATCGTCCGTAAGGCCGTCGCGAGCGCCTTGCGCTCCTGCCAGCCCGCTAGGTCCAGGCTGTTGCGGATCAGGTGCACGAGACAGGTTTGCAGCGTGGTGCGCGGATAGGCGACGGCCAGCGCCTCGCTCATCCCTTTCAGGCCGTCGGTCACCGCGATCAGGATGTCCGCACAGCCGCGCGTTTTCAGGTCGTTGAAGACTTTCAGCCAGAATTTCGCGCCCTCCGTCTGTTCGATCCAAATCCCGAGGATGTCGCGCGTGCCATCGGGCAGGACGGCCAGCGCGAGATACACGGCTTTGCTGCGCACGACGCTTTCGTCGCGAATCTTCACCCGGAGCGCATCGAAGAACACGACGGGATACATCGGCTCGAGCGGACGCGCCTGCCACGCCGTGACCTCGGCAACGACCGCATCGGTCACCTCGCTGATCAGATCGGGCGAGACCTCAATGTGGTAGATCTCGGCCACA
>DASUGM010000324.1:0-45912 GCA_036274055.1 Vicinamibacterales bacterium
GAAGACCATGAGGGGTTCTTTCTTCCAGAAAGAACCTCTCAAGCTCTGCCTCTTGCTCTTCTCGTGCTTCTCCCTGTGAATTCGCTCTTGGCAAGCGCACTTCACTCAGCGCACTACTGCAATGCGTCCAACTGAAATAAGTTGCACTTCCACGGCGCCATTTCAACGTAGAGCCCGGCATCGCGCATCTCTGAGCCATCGCGATCGTAGAACTCCTCGGACAGCGTGTCCCGGAGGCGCCAGGTGCGGCCGCGCAGTTCGTCGAGCGGCACGTGGACGCGCGCCTGAACGGCCGAGTCCGAGAAATTGATGACGACCAGGAAGCGCTCGTTGTCTTTCACCCAGCACCAGGTGAGCAGGTTCACGGCGCTCTGATTGTCGGGCCAGCCGGTTCGTTCGCACAGTCGCCAGGCACCATTGCGGAAGACATCGCGATGTGTCGCCTCGAGCAACCGGCGATAGAACGACTGGAGGTCGCGATCGATCGGCTCGTCGGGCCGCCGGCCGAGAAAGACCGGCAGGCGCACTTTGCGCCCGTCGAATTGACCTTCGTGGAGCAGCCGGGCGCCGGGAAGCGTGAGGATCGCGACCGCGGCGGCGCGCGCTCTTGGCGCCTTGAAGGCAGTCGCGGCTCGGGGTTCGTCGTGATTTTCGATGAACCGCACCATCCGCTGCTGGTACGCCTGATCGGCGAGCAGGTGCAGCCGCACCGGCTCGGCGTCTTGATGCTCCATCCGGTCGTAGAGGGTCTTGTCGTAGCAGAAATCGAACCCCTGCTGCTGCAGTTCCCACTCGAGATTCCAGTACGCCTCGGCGATGAACTTGAAGTCCGGCGACAGCGCCCTGGTCGCCGCGATGATCGTCGGCCAGTAATCGTCAGCCGGCCGGGCCCCGGCACGCGCTCCCCACGTGCGCTCGAAGATGTTGTTGAGCATCAACATCGCCATGTCACAGCGGACCGCGTCGCACTGGGTCGCGATCGATCCCACCGTCTCGATGGCGCCGCGACGGAGCCCGGGGTGAAAGGCGTTCAGCTGCAGCACGTCCGGCCACGCCGGGAAAAACGGATCGCGGCCGCACGCGAACACCTTGCCGGCCACGTGCACGAAGGACGCGGGATCGCGCTGCGCATCGCCGGCGTCGCCCTGGACGAGATAGTCAGGATGCCCGGTCACCCACGGATGATCCGGCGCGATGTGGTTGGGCACGTAGTCGAGGATCAGCCGCAGCCCGCGATCGCTCAGCGCGCGGCGCGCGGCCGCGAGACCCTCCGGACCGCCGAGATGCTCGTCGACGACGTAGCGGCGGACGCAGTACGGCGATCCGACGTTGTCAGCCGCCACGAAGTCGGGAAGCGCGCGTCGGAAATCCGCGAGCAGCCCGGGGTTGCGCATCGAAATCGCGATGCCGGCCGGACTCCGTTCCCACACGCCCATGAACCAGACGGCGTCGAAACCGCCGGACGCGATCTGGTCCCATTCCTGACCGGGCACGGTGCCGAGATCGAGGCGCCGCTGATACTGCCGGCCCAGATCGGTCAGCCAGGTCCAGGTGTTGATCTCGTAGACGACCGGATGACGCGGCCAGGGCTTCATGACCGCGCCGATGGCTGGTCGTGCCCGCGCGCGAAGCTGCTCTCCTTGCCGCCCTCGAGCAGGTCCTTCGCGTCCACGGAGCCGTAGAGCTCGATGAATTTCGCGACCAGCCCGGTCCATCCGGTTTGATGGCTGGCGCCCAGTCCGGCGCCGTTGTCGGCGTGGAAGAACTCGTAGAAGAGCGGATAGTCGCGCCAGTGCGGGTCGTTCTGAAATGTCTGATTGCCGCCGAACACCGGACGACGGCCGTGCTCGTCGCGCAGGAAAATGCGCGTCAGGCGATCGCTGATCTCCCGGCTCACCTCGAAGAGGTTCATCATCTTCCCGGATCCGGTGGGACATTCGATCCGGAAGTTGTCACCGTAGTAGAGATACAGGTTCAGCAGCGATCGGATGATCAGCGCGTTCACCGGCATCCACACCGGACCGCGCCAGTTCGAGTTGCCGCCGAACATGCCGTTGTCGGATTCGGCCGGCAGGTAGTCGACGCGGTGCTCCTGGCCGTTGACGTGGAAGACGTACGGGTGCCGCTCGTGGAACTTCGACAACGCACGGATGCCGTACGGGCTCAGAAACTCATTCTCGTCGAGCATCTTCGTCAGGATTCGACGAAGCCGCTCAGGCGTCACCAGCGCCATCAACCCGCGGCCGCCGACGCCGAGGTGATCGGGACCGGTGGGATGAATCGTCTCCATCAACCCGGGCATGCGGCGGATGCGTTCCTCGATCCGCGACATCGCGTCCGAGACGCGCTCGCGCTGCCACGGCTCGATCACGGTGGCGGCACAGAGCGGCAGCAGTCCGACCATCGAGCGAACCTTGAGGCGCGTGCCGCTGCCATCCGGCAGCCGCAACAGGTCGTAGTAGAAGCCGTCCTCTTCGTCCCACATGCCCTCGGCACCCTGCTGATTCATGGCCGAGGCGATGAAGAGAAAGTGATCCGCGAACTTCACGACCATGTCCTGATAGGACGAATCGTGGGCGGCGAGTTCGATCGCCAGTTCGACCATGTTCTGGCTGAACAGCGCCATCCACGCGGTGCCGTCGGCCTGCTCGAGATGGCCGCCGGTCGGCAGCGGCGCGCTGCGGTCGAACACGCCGATGTTGTCGAGCCCGAGGAAGCCGCCCTCGAAGACGTTCTTGCCGAACCGGTCCTTGCGGTTGACCCACCAGGTGAAGTTGAGCAGCAGCTTGTTGAAGGCCCGCTTGAGGAACGGCACGTCGGTCTCGCCGCGCCGGGCGAGTTCGGCCCGATGCAGAAAGAGCGTGGCAAACGCGTGGACCGGCGGGTTGACGTCGCTGAAGTTCCACTCGTACGCCGGCATCTGGCCGTTCGGATGCTGATAGCGCGAGCGCAGCATCAGCTCCATCTGCTGCTTGGCGAAGTCGGGATCGACGATCGCGATCGGCAGCGTGTGAAACGCCAGATCCCACGCCGCATACCAGGGGTATTCCCACTTGTCGGGCATCGAGATGATGTCCGCGTTGACCATGTGGTACCACTCGGAGTTGCGCGCGTGATGATGGCCGTGGTGCAGCGGATGGGCGTAATGCTCCCGCAGCCAGTTGTCGCCGTCGAAGAAGAAGAACTGCTTGCTCCACAGCATGCCGGCCAGCGCCTGGCGCATCACCAGCGCCGCGTCCGGCGAGGTCGAGGGCGGGGTCACCGATTGATAGAACTCATCGGCCTCGCGCAGCCGGGCGTCGAACGTCGCCGCGAACGCCGGACCGAACGGCGACGCCGTTTGCTTGGCGGCGGCGCCTTTAATCGGCGGCTGTCCGGTCAAGCGCAGACGCACGACCGTGGACTCCCCTGCTCCGATGACGCGACGGCAATGCGCGGCGACCTTGGTGCCGCGCTGGTCAGGATTCACCGCCTCCGGCCGGCCGTGCACGACGCAGTCGTTGATGCCGTCCTTCACGTACTTGCTGTCGTTGGCCTGTCCGGGAAACAGCCGCGCGTGATTGGTGGCGTTCTCCGTGAACAGCAGCGGCGCGTCGCCGTCGCACGAGAAGATGAACTGGCCCAGCTTCTTGTGCGCCGCGGTCGCGGCGACGAAGCCGGTGGTGCCCGGCACCTGCCTGATCAGCGGCGGTTCGTCGACACGGTTGGACGGCGAGATCCACGCGGCCCAGTCGTTCCGGAACCACAGCGTCGGCAGCAGATGGAGCTCGGCCGCTTCCTTGCCGCGGTTGACCGCGGTGATCTTGACGAGGATGTCGTCGGGGCCGGCCTTGGCGTACTCGACGAAGACGTCGAAGTAGCGATCGCCGGCAAAGACGCCGGTGTCGATCAATTCGTACTCGAAGTCGTGCCGGGTGCGCCGCCGGTTGGTGTCGATCAGATCGCTGTAGGGAAACGCCGCCTGCGGATACTTGTACAGATATTTCATGTACGAGTGCGTCGGCGTGCTGTCGAGGTAGAAGTAGTACTCCTTGACGTCTTCGCCGTGGTTGCCCTGACCGTTGGTCAGGCCGAACAGCCGCTCCTTGAGAATCGGATCGCGGCCGTTCCACAGCGCGAGCGCGAAACACAGATGCTGCTGGTCGTCGGAGATGCCGGCCAGGCCGTCTTCACCCCAGCGATAGGCGCGCGACCGCGCGTGATCGTGGGTGAAGAAATTCCAGGCATCGCCGCCGGGGCTGTAGTCCTCGCGGACCGTGCCCCACTGGCGCTCGCTGAGGTACGGGCCCCAGGCCTTCCATGGCGCCTTCTGCTCTCGAGCTTCTTCGAGCCGGAGCTGTTCGGCCCCAGGCATGACGTAACTCCTTGGTCGCGCCGATCAGGCGAATCGCGCCTTGATATTCCGCGGAATGGCGCGCAACCTGAGCGCCAGGATGATGAACAGCACGCCGATCAGGATCGAGAAGACGCCGATCAGCCAGAGCGCCGCGAGGGCGCCGGCGCCGGGGCGGGCAATCAGCCACAGCCCGAAGATCACCGAGACAAGGCCGGCGAGCACCAGCCGCCATTCGTTGTCGATTTCGCGCCGCAACTGGATCGCGACGACGACCTCGAGAACGCCGGCGGCGATCGCGCGAATCGCGATGTAGTACAGGAGCGCGAGCGCGGGCACCGCGGGGTTCATCAACGTGATCACGCCGATCGCGATCCCGAACAGGCCCTCGATCAGCAGGATCACCCAATGCGGCTGTTCATCGCGACGGCTGATCGCGGTCCAGGCGCCGAGGATGCCGTCGGCGAGCGCGTAGGCGCCGAACACGAACGCCAGCGAAGCCAGGGAGATTCCGGGCTGCGCGAGCGTGAAGACGCCGAACAGCGTCGCCGCGACGCCGCGGAGCAGCAGCATCTGCCACTTCCGCGCAAACGCGTCCTTCAGTCTTCCGCCGAGTTGGAATGACTCAGCCATGACACACCTCGTTTGTTGACGGGGAGTTCGAGGTCGGGGAATAAGAGATTCGCGCCAGGGCACCCGCGAACGGGTGCCCTGGCCGAAGTAACGTCGAACGTCCTACTTCGATCGTCCGTAGGGATTGCCGCCGAGCGCGTTGGAGATGTCGGTGATCGCCTTCTGCGCGCGGACGCTGTTGCCGGCGTCGTCGAGCGGCGGCGAAACCACCGCGATGCCGAACTTGCCGGGGGAGACGGCGATGAGACCGCCGCCGACACCGCTCTTGGCGGGAAGGCCGGTGTGATAGAGCCACTTGCCGGAGTCGTCGTAGAGACCAGCCGTCGCCATGATCGCGAGCACGCCAGGCACCTTCGTCGGGTCAATCACCTGTTTGCCGGTGACCGGGTTCTTGCCGCCGAACGCCAGCGTTGCCGCCATCGTGCCGAGGTCCTTGGCGTTGACGCCAATCGAGCACTGACGCGTGTACAGATCGACCGCCTGCGGCCAGTTCGACTTGATGTAACCGTAGGCGAGCATCAAGGCGCCGATCGCCTGATTGCGCTGGTTCGAGTCCGACTCCGACTTGTAGACGTCCTGCAGCACCTTCAGCTGGCGGCCGGCCGAGTCGTTGTGGATGCCGATGATCTTCGCCCACACCGCGTCGGCGGTGGCGCCGGTCACCATGCCGGTGGCCGAAATCGCGCCGGGGTTGACCAGCGGGTTCATCTCCGGCGCGCCGGTGCCGACCACCGTCTTCACGCCTTCGATCGCGATGATCGAATTGAAGCGGGCGCCGGTCGCGTCCACGCCAATCCGCTTCTCGATCGACTCGAGCCCCTGCTCCTGGATGACCTGTGCCGCGGTGAAGACCTTCGAGATCGACTGGATCGACACTTCGGTCGTCACGTTGCCGGCGGTGTAGACCTTGCCGTCAGCGGTGACGAGCGCGATGCCGAACAGCTTCGGATCGACTTTCGCCAATGCAGGAATGTAGTCGGCGTTCTTGCCTTCCTGCAGGTTCTGGTATTTCGCGAACGCAGCGTCGATGGCCTTCTGGTAGTCAGCCGGCGCCTGCGCACGGAGTGAGGGGACCGAGAAAACGAGCGCCGCTGCCGCCGTGAGCAGCATGCCGACGCCAGCGGAACGGGTAATCGTGCGCATGACTAGCCTCCGAGCTTGAACGAGAAGTTGTACTTGAACGAGAACTGGATCTTCGACCCGTCGGAATGGAATCCGTCGGAGAAGTTGGTGCGGCGGCCCCACTGATATTCGCCGCCCATCATCACGCCCGCCACGGGGTAGTGCATGATGTTGACCAGGAAGTAGTCGCCGCTCTTGTACGCATCCGGCGCCTGGCCGTCGCTGTTGTCGATGCGCGTGCTCGAGTAACCGACGGTCGTCGAGTACTTCGGGTTGATCTGGTAATCCAGGAAGCCGACAAAGCCCTGGATCGGCAGCGCCTCGCCGACGATCGGCGTGACGATGTTGCCGGGGTTGGCCTTGATGCCGACGTCCACCGGCGCGTCGTTCATGTAGTTCTCGACGCCTTCACCGAACATGTACTGAAGACGGACCGTGGCCTTCCCGTTCTTGGACTTGAGGTTCGAGCTCAGGTTCAGGCCCCAGCCGGTCGCGTCACCCGACAACTCATACTGATCGTTGAGCGTGTCGTCCCATGCCATCCTGCGGACGACACCGGCGGCGCGGGCGTAGCCCCACTTGCGGGTGAAGGTGTACGCGCCGGTGAGGTCGAGGTTCGGATTCCGCCCACGAATGCCCTGAATTTCGACACGGTCGGCAAGCACGCCGCCGTCGCCGCTGGCGCCCGGCTGCTCGAGCGCGACGATCAGGCTGGAGTCGTCCTTCTTGATCGCATAGAAGCGGACCTGAATGTTGCGGTAGAACACCATGCCGGTCGGACCCCAGTACTCCACCGAGTTCGGGAACACGTCCGGATCCATGAACACGCTCCAGGTCTGGCCGGCGCCGATCCGCCCGAGTTCGCCGTAGGCGTGCCGGAGGCGGAACGTGGTCTGCCCTTCGTCGACGCCGACGCCGAACATTTCGAATTCGAACGTCGTTTTCAGATCGCCAAGCGCGGTCGGCGTGGTTGCCTTGACGCCGAGCCGGCTCTGACGAACCGAGGCGAACGCGCTGTTGTCCTTGCCGTGCTCACCTTCGAATTTCGGGAGCTTGGAGACCCGCATGGTGTCGTACCACTTCGGGTTGATGGACTTGAAGTTGTGGCCGATGTCGAGCATCGCAAAGCCGTAGATCTCCATCGACGCCCGGGCCTGCGCCGGCGCTGGATCGGGTGCCGGTTCTGTCGCCGCCGGTGCCGTGGTGACGGTGGCGGGTGCCGAAGGCGGTGGTGTGCTGTTGGTCTGCGCCCACGCGCCCGTTGCCGTGGCCAGGACCATCGCCAGGGCGAGCCCGAATTGAGCGGGCCGAACGTGCAGTTTATTTGCTCTCATTTCCTGCTGTCTCCTTCGTCTGTGTCATTCGACTTTCACTCAAACCGGGAACAATTTCTTTCGGGTCATTTCACGTGTGCGGCTTCCCACGCCCGCACTTTTCGTCGCGCATCGTCGAACAGGCGCTCGTAGTTGCCTTTCAGCAACTTCTGCTTCGCGTCCGGCGTGAGCCGCGCGAACATGGGCTGGTACATGTCGACGATCTTCAGATAGCTGCCCTGATCGGTCGGGGCCACTTCGTCGGTGCCGAACAGGAAGCGATCGGGATAGCGGTTGATCAGGTCTGCCATCGCCGCCGTCGCCTCGGGCGTCGCGGCGACATACTTGGCGACTTCGGTCCACGAGATGTCGACGTAAAAGTTCTTCAATCGCGGTTCAGCCAGCCCGCGTTCCATCATCGCCAGATGGTCCTTGACAGGATGGACAATGCGGCCGACACCGGCGTGCGCCCAGATCACGACGGAGTTGGGATGCCGCAGCATCAGATCGCGGAACTGCGGCACGATCCACGGTTCCTGGCCGGCCTTCGGGAACGGCATGTCGATGTCGTTGTGAAGAATCGACACCAGACCGGTCTCGGCGGTGAAGTCGAGAATGCGATCGAGCGCGGGATCGAGCAGGCTCGCGGTCTTGCCGGGAATCTTCGCCGACACGAACTCCTTGTGGATCGTGAACTCGCCGATCCCCGAAAACACGCCCGGGAACGTCAGCAGCACCCGCTTGATGTGATCGGCGGCGTACATGTCCGCGGGATTGAACCCCGTGATCATCGGATCGAAGCGCGCGCGATCGGCCGGCGACAATGACCGGTACGCCATCGCGATGTGGGCGTCGGTGAACGAGTAGTAATAGAGCGGCGCGTCGCTTTGCAGGTAATAGGTGGGCGCGAAGTCGCCGGTGTTGCCCTTGTCCCACATCTGCTGCAGCGGGATGCCGAAGAGCGCGACGCGGCCGACGCGATTGCCCATGATCTTCAGGAAGTCACGGATGTCGGTGCCTTCCTGAATGTAATTGGTGAGGTGGAAATGCGAGTCGTTGAGTTCGTAGGCCTGAACGGGGGCGTCGACCGTTGTCGCCGTGCGTGCCGACGGCGTCGCCGAAAGGAGCCACGCGCCTACCAAGAGACACGCCATCCCTGCCGATGCTGTCCCGACCGCCGCTTTGACACTCATGACCGGCTTCCCCCGACCTGACCGACGCCAAAATCGACGGCGCCACGGGTTACACAGGGCAAGAACGGTGCCGACGGTAAGTGCATGGGCCTTTTCGGTTTTGAGCCGAAACCGAGGCCGTATAACGACCGGTAGTCGGGGACGATCTCAGCCGATCACTGTATGCCGTCAGTCCTCACGAACCCTGTCCGGGAGCATCCGGGTACGAAGAAATCCTTATTTGTTTGGAAAATCCCGCGTGATTCGCGCGGCGAACGCCTCCCCGATCTTCACGCCGACCGCGAACGTGTCCGCGTAACCGATGTTGGATGTCACCGCCAGGACAAGCCCCTGCTTGGGAAAGATCATGAATGACCCGATCATCCCGCCCATCGCCTCGGCGTCGTGGCCGACGACGGTCGTTTGTTCACCGGCGAGCGTCACGGTCTCGAGGTCCCAACCAAGGCCGTACCCGGTCTCCTCGCCCGAGGGCAGGCGCTGTGATGTCTGGAGCAGTTGGACGGTCGGCGGCGGCAGCAGCTTGCCGCGGTTGATCGCCATGCCGAAGCGGACGAGATCGGACGGCGTGGCGAGGAACGCGCTGGCGCCGGCATAGCAGGAAAAATCCATCACCCGATTCAGGTCGACGCCGTAGCGCGGATCGGCCGCGAACCGAGGGAAATAGAACGTCGCGCGATCCGGATTCGGCTCGACTGCGGAGTCGACTTTCATCCGATCCATGCCGAGCGGCTCGAAGATCCGCTTGCGCATGAATGGGACGAACGACTCGCCGGCGGCAGCTTCGATCGCGGCGCTGACCAGCATCCAGCCGTAGCTCGAATAGCGAAAGCGGGTACCCGGCTCGAAGCGCAGCGGGTCGCGCCCGAAGATCTTCAGCGCGTCGACCGGCCGCAGGCACTGCTCATCGAACGGCCCCTCGTCGCCGCCGTCGGTGGTGACGCCAGCGGTGTGCGCCATCAACTGCCGCAGCGTGACCGGCCACGGCTTCTTCGGGTACTCAGGCACGTACGTTTGGATCTCGTCGTCGAGCTTCAGCCGGCCTTGTTCGAGCAGCAAGCCGACGGCGGCTGATGTCAGCGCGACCGAGGCCGTGCCGATCCTGAACCGCGTGTCTGGATCGACCTTCGTTCGCGTGTCGATGTCCGCGTAGCCAAAGCCCTCGGCCCAGACGATCTCGCCGCCGACGCCGACCGCGATCGACAGTCCCGGCAGATTCTGATCGCTGAGGCCCGCACGCGCGATCTGTCGCGCCTGCTCCACCGCGCCGGCCCATTTCGGCGATGGCACTGAATCGGCCACCGAGGGCACATCTTTCAGTTCCGGATGCAGGGGCCGCGCCGTGGCGCTCATGTACACCCACAGCCCGGCAATCGCGGCGATCAGCACGCCGGGGGCCAGGCCGATCAGTAACACCCAGATTGGAATTCGACGCTTCGACATGTTGTTCTTAGATCGTCGGGTGGGACCGGGCGGTGCGCGGCTCGATCGCCAACAACTGGCGGAGCGACGCCCGCCAAGGTTCCGCGGCTCGGGCCAGAAGAAGATGACCCGCGCCCGAGAGCGTGCCCAAAGGCACGAACAGCCCGAGGATCACAGCGGTCAGCCACCGCACGCCCTGTTGCAAGGACTCTTGCACGGACTGATGCTCGGCCAGATCCGCCGCCATTTGCAGCGCCGCAATCAGCATGAGCATCGACGCGCCAATCGCTCCCCAGATCGCGAATCGTGAAAGCGACAGTGCGTCAAATCTGCGATGTCGTTCGGTCGCCACCACGACCATGGAAAAGAACACTCCACTGATGAAGCCGGGGATCGCCAGCGTCAACATCTCCGGAGGGGCGTCGAAGGCCGCGACAAATGCGCGCAATCCGGGACTGGGCAGCAGTTGGCTGGCGGCCTGGATCAGCGCGCCTGCCAGCGCCCATGCGAACGCCCATGTCAATGCGACTCCCAGCGCGCCGTTGAGGCGGTTCAGCCAAGCTCTCGTGCCGGTCATATTTACTTTATATCACAAAGTTCTTTGCTTATTGGCAAGTCGGCTGCCGCCACGATTGAGCGGATCGCAGGCTGGACGGCCGGCGATGTCTGCTTGTTGCCTCGATCGGCATTGACGCCATCGACATGCCGCGCTCGGATGGCGCGTCCACGATCTATCTGACCGACGATGACGGCCCGAACCCGGCGGCAACGCCCGCCCTGCTCGACGGGCTCGCGCGCGAGCGCGCCATCGCGACGTTCTTTGTCATTCCCAGGCGCGTCACCGACGACACGACATCGTCGTCATGCACGACGGGCCACCACACGCGCGCCCGCCGGGCGCCTGCTCTCCGATGAGCTCTTGACCGCGGACGGGACGTTCTTCCAGGCGTGGGCCAGTCAGAAATCGTTTCGCCCGCGCGACGGCGGCGCGGGCACGTCCGAGGTTTGAAGTTCGAAGTTTGAAGTTCAGGCCGCGTTTTCAGCGGACTGTTATTTCTCTTGACACATTTTGCGACCGCACTTGCTCGAACGTCGTGCTCCTCGCAGCAACCTCGCTGGCGCCCGCGCGCGGCACGCGAGTCGTCACAACGGCACTTCGGCCTTCGTCGCCGACGATCGAGACGCCGATCGACGGCGCTACGCGCAGCCCGGCCGTCAGAATTCACCGTGCTAGAAAGGAAAGAATGACGCACGAAAGTTTATCGTCGCTCTCTGATGCGGATCTTCTGTCAACAACCAGGCTCGCAGCGCGCACGGAACGCGAGGCGACGGCTCGGCTGGTCGCGTTGCTCGAGGCCGTCGATTCCCGACGGCTGTATCTCGCTGAGGGCTACAGCTCGATGTTCGCCTTCTGCACGCGCGCGCTGCACATGTCCGAACATGCTGCCTACGCGAGAATCGAGGCTGCTCGAATTGCCCGGCGGTTTCCGGCGATTCTCGAGCGCCTGGCCGACGGTCGGTTATCGGTCACGAACGTGGGGCTGCTGGCGCCGCACCTGGACGAGGAGAACTGCGACGCAGTGCTCGAGGCGGCGCAGTACCAAAGCAAGCGGGAAGTCGAGCGTCTGATCGTGGCGATGCATCCGCAGCCTGCCGTTCCTTCGGCGATTCGCCCTTTGCCGTCGAAAGTCACAGCGCCGGCGGTCGTTCAGGGGGTGATCTCGCCGGCGCCGCTCCCAATCCCATCGGCGGCCGCCGTCCATCCGCGCGGCGCAGTCGTCGCACCGCTTTCGCCTCGAAGTTACCTCCTGCGGGTGACGTTGAGTGAGAGCACCCATCGCAAGTTGGAACGTGCCCGTGATCTGCTGCGACACGAAATACCGGATGGCGATCTGGCGGCGATCATCGACCGGGCGCTGACCCTGCTCGTGACTCAGGCGGAGCGGACGAAATTCGCGGCGACCACGCGAAAGTCCACTGGGCAGGTCACCGCGACGACTCGGTCACGATCGCGGCGTATTCCAAGCGCGATTCGACGCGAGGTCTGGGCCCGAGACCAGGGCCGATGCGCCTTCGAAGGACATGATGGCCGATGCAGTGAGACCGGGTTCATCGAATTTCACCACGTCATTCCGTTTTCGGCTGGCGGGCCGAGCACGACCGAAAACATCCAACTGCGCTGCCGGGGGCACAACGGCTACGAAGCCGAACGCGCCGGGCTGTGGCAACCGGAGCGACACTCAACTCGGTCCGGACCGAGTTGAGATCGCACCGATCCGTTTACGTCAGGCCGACCAGTTCCTTGAATCCGGCGTCGTCGCGCAGCAGGGCGAGATCCGGGTCGCGCCGCACCCAGTCGAAGTTCGCATAGCCGGACTTGACCGCGCGCCGCAGCATCTCCAGCGCGTCGGCCGATCGTCCGAGGACTCCGTAGACACACGCGGCGTTGTAGAGCGTGTTGCCGTCATCAGGACGCAGGTGCACGGCTCGCAGGAGTTGGGCGTTGGCATCCTCCGTACGTTCCGCCCACGCGTACTCGACGGCAAGCAGGATGCGCGCGCGCACGTCGTCGGGGACCAGTTCGAGCTGGCGCTCGAGCGCGCGGGTCTGCCGCTCGCGCACCTTCTGCGCCTCGGCCTTGCGGCCGAGCCGCTCGAGGCTGACGCGATAGGGAATATAGGTGTTGTAGTCGTCGCCGTTGGCTTCGAGCGCCTGCTCGACGACGAGCGCCGCGTCTTCGAAGCGATCGGAGGCGAAATAGGCGCGGCCGAGCACGTTGTAGGCGCCCTCGCAGTCGGGCTTCCGTTCGATCGCCAACCGCGCGTAGGCCGCGGCGTCGTCGTACTTCTGCTGGGCGTAGTACATGCGCGCGCGCGCCGCGAGCACTTCGGCGCGGCCGGGGTCGAGCGCCATCGCCCGTTCGCAGGCGGCCAGACCGCGGTCGATCCAGCGCTGCTGTTTCTCGCGCAGCTCGTAGATCAGGCCGCAGACGTTGGCGACACCGGCATAGGCCAGCGCGAACCTGGGGTCGCGCTCGACGGCCTGTTCGAACATCTGCAGCGCGTGGTCGAAGTTTTCGAGCCTCAGATAGTTGCGGCCGCGCAGGAAGTAATCGTAGGCCTGCAGGTCCTCGGTGGGTTTCTGCGCGAGATGCGCCTCTTCCTGAGGCGACAGCGTGATCCGGAGCGCCTGCGCGATCTTGCGCGCAATCTCGTCCTGGACCTCGAAGACGTCGGCCATCTCCCGGTCGTAGCGTTCCACCCAGACCGAATGGCGCGTCCGCGTTTCGATCAGCTGCGCCGTGATCCGCAGGCGATTGCCGGCGCGGCGCAAGCTGCCGCTGAGCACGTAGGCCGCGTCCAGTTCCTGACCGATCTGCGCGGGCGGCACGGACTTGTCGCGATAGGCCAGCATCTCGGGCCGGGGAAACACGCGCAGATGCTTGATCTTGGAGAGTTCGGTGATGACGTCTTCGGTCATCCCGTCACGGAAATACTCGTCGTCTTTGGCGGCGCTCAGGTTTTCGAAGTAGAGGACGGCGACCGACGCCGGCGTCTTCGACGCGCCGTACCCGGCGCGGGGGGCGCGGCCGGAATCGCTGTCCTGCTTCACCCGCCGCAAGTCCGCGCGCAATTCGGCGGCGGTCTGGTAGCGCGCGCGGCGGTCCTTTTCGAGCGCCTTGGCGATGACGCGGTCAAGCCCCGGCGGCAGCGCCGCGTTGAGTTGCGAAACCGACGATACCGAGCCGTGCAAGATCGCGTCGAACGTCGTCGCGGCCGTGGGACCAGCGAAGGCCTGGCGGCCCGTCGCCATTTCATACAGCACGGCGCCCACGGAAAACAGGTCGGTCCGCGCGTCCAGTTCCTCGCCTCGCGCCTGCTCGGGGGACATGTAGGCGACCGTCCCCAGCGCGGTGCCCGGGCTGGTCAGGCCGATCGAGGTGGCGCTGTCACCCGACGAACCCGCACCGACGATCGCGGCGTGCTTGGCCAGACCGAAGTCGAGGAGTTTCACGTGACCGCGATTGGTCACGAAGATGTTGGCCGGCTTGATATCGCGATGAATGATGTTGCCGCCGTGCGCCGCGTCGAGCGCGTCGACGATCTGGATGGCGAAGTCGAGCGTCTCGTCCGGTGACAACGCCTTGCCGCTGATCCGTTCCTTCAGCGGCTGGCCCTCGAGCCGTTCCATCACGATGAAGGGCCGGCCCTCGTGTTCGCCGACTTCGTGGATGACGCAGATGTTCGGATGATTCAGCGCCGCCGCCGAGCGCGCTTCTCGCACCAGTCGTTCCAGCGCGGTCTTGTCGGCGGCCACCTCGGCCGGCAGAAACTTCAACGCCACCGATCGGCCGAGCGACGTATCTTCGGCCTCATAGACGACGCCCATGCCGCCGCTGCCCAGGCGGTCGCGAACTCGGTACTTGGCAATCGTCTGTCCAATCATGGCCCGACCGGGACAGGCATCCTACCAGTACCACGCTAGTGCATAATCACGATTCCTCGGCCCTTCGCACAGGAGCACACCCGTGAGCCGCTCGATTCCCCGCGTCCTCGTCTTTGTTCTGATCCTGACGTCCGTCGCCTTCGCGCAAGCCCGGCGCGTCGTCACCGCCGCTGACTACGATCGCGCGACGAAGATGCTCGCGCCGGCGCTGAACGGCCTGGTGATCAACGACAGCATCGCCGCCAACTGGCTGCCCGACGGGCGCTTCTGGTACACGCGCACCGGCGCGGCCGGCACGGAAAATGTCGTCATCGATCCGGTGAAGAAGACGCGCGAAGTTGTCGCCACCCCTCCCGCCGGGGCGACCGGACCCGCGGGTGCCGGCGGCGGACGCGGCGGGCGCGGTGCGGGTGGTGGCCGCGGCGGCGGGCGCGGCGGCGTCGCGATCACGAAGACGTGCGGGCCCAACGTGACCGGCTTGCCGGTGTCCGGTCCGCCGCCGGCGTCGATGTCGCCGGATGGCACGAAAGCCATCTTCATCTGCGATTGGAATCTCTGGGTGCGCGATGTCGCCACCGGCCAGGAGCGCCAACTGACGACTGACGGCGCGAAGGACTTCGGCTATGCGACCAGCAACGCCGGCTGGACGACGAGCGCCGCGCCGTCACTGTCGTGGTCGCCGGACTCCAGGAAGATCGCGACGCAGCAGCAGGACGAGCGCAACGTCGGCGACATGTACCTGGTCGAAACGCCGGTCAACGGCGGCCATCCGGTGCTGCGCGCGTGGAAGTATCCGCTCCCGGGCGACCCGGTCGTGGCGATGATCAGCCGCGTCATCATCGACGTCGAGACCGGCAAGATGACGCGCCTGCTCATGGGCGAGGATTTTCATCGCGCGATGTCGGAAGACAACATCGACATGGGCGAGTACCTCTGGAGCCAGGATGGATCGAAGCTCGGGTTCGTCTCGACCGATCGGTTTCACAAAAACTCCACGGCCAAGCTCGCCGACGTCGCCACCGGCGAAGTGCGCACGCTGTTCACCGAGACCGAGAAGACCCACGTCCAGACGCGGGTGCAGTGGCAGATCCTGTGGGAGACCAACGAAATTCTCTGGTACTCGCAGCGCGACAACACCGCGCAGATGTACCTCTACGATCTTCAGACCGGCAAGCCGAAGAACCAGATCACCAGCGGCGTCGGGCCGATCACCCGGATCGCGCGGCTCGACAAGGCGACGCGGACGATGTGGTACGACGCGGTCGGCAAGGAGAAGGGACAGGACCCGTACTTCACGCACCTCTATAAGGTGGGCCTCGACGGCAGGAACAATGTCTCGCTGACCCCGGACAACGGCACGCACACCACCCAGATCTCCCCCGACGGCAAGTACGTGATCGACACGTTCTCGCAGCCCGATGTCGCTCCGGAGACGACGCTGCGCGACGGCACGACCGGCGCGCTGATCATGCCGCTCGAGAAAGCCGACATCTCGAAGTTGCTGGCGACCGGCTGGAAGCCGCCGATGCAGATCAAGATGATGGCCGCCGACGGCAAGAACGAGATCTACGGGATGCTGTTCCGGCCGACGAACTTCGACGCGAGCAAGAAGTATCCGATCATCAACCAGGCGTATCCCGGACCGCAGTCAGGAAGCGTCGGCTCGCGCGCGTTCGCGGCCGCGCGCGGCGACAAGCAGGCGCTCGCCGAACTCGGCTTCGTCGTCGTCAGCATCGACGGCACCGGGACGCCGAATCGATCGAAGTCGTTCACCGACGCGTACTACGGCGCGATGGGCCGGCATAACACCCTCCCCGATCAGGTCGCCGGCATGAAGGAGCTGGCGAAGAAATATCCGTGGATCGACATCGACAAGGCGGCGATGTGGGGCCACTCGGGCGGCGGCTTCATCACCGCCGACGCGCTATTGCGGGCGCCGTTCAACGACTTCTTCAAGGTCGGCATCGCCGAGTCCGGCAACCACGACCAGCGTCAGTACGAGGACGACTGGGGCGAGCGCTACCAGGGCCCGCTCGTGAAGAACGCGGACGGCACCGACAACTACGCGATCGAGGCGACGCAGACCCAGGCCGCCGGCCTCAAGGGCCACCTGCTCTTGATTCACGGGACGATGGACAACAACGTGCCGCCGTACAACACGCTGCTCGTCGCCGACGCGTTGATCAAGGCCAACAAGGATTTCGACATGATCCTGATCCCGAATTCAGGTCATGGCTTCGCCCCGGCGAACTGGGTCATGGTGCAGCGCTGGAATTACTTCGTGCGGCATCTGCTCGACGCCGATCCGCCGAGAAACTACGCCATCCCGGCAGCACCCGGGGGCAGAGCGGGCCGGGGCGGCGGAGACGCGCCGCGGCGATAACTTGGGGATCCGAAACGCGCTCCTTGTCGTCCTCGCCGCGCTCGCGGTCGTCTTCATCATCGGATGGCGGCGCGCGGCGGCCGTCGCGGTCACGACTGACCGCCGCGGCAGCCAGCGGCCGTCGCTGCTGCAACTGACGATCGGATTCGTCACCAACTTCTTCGACACGCTCGGCATCGGCTCGTTTGCGACCACCACGGCGATCTACAAACTGCTGCGGATGGTGGCCGATGAGCGCCTGGTCGGCACCCTGTTGATCGGCCACTCGCTCCCGGTGGTGGCGCAGGCGTTCATCTTTCTTGTCGTCGTGCAGGTAGACCCGGTCGTGCTCGCGATGTTGATTGCGGTTTCCGTCCTGGGCAGCTGGCTCGGCGCTGGCCTGGTCTCGACGCTGCCGCGGCGCCCGATTCAGATCGGCATGGGCATCGGGTTGATCGCCGCGGCGCTGTTCATGGCGATGAGCCAGATGGGGTGGTTTCCCGGCGGCGGCACGGCGCTGACGCTGACGGCTGGCAGACTCGTGATCGCGCTGATGGTGAACTTCGTCCTCGGCGCGCTGCTCACGCTCGGCATCGGCAGCTACGCGCCGTCGCTGATTCTGTTCAGCCTGCTCGGCATGGATCCCCGCGCGGCATTTCCCATCATGATGGGCTCCGGCGGGATGATGGCGATGGCCGGCGGCCTGCGATTCATGAAGGCCGGCCGCTTCGACACCCGCGCCGCGCTGGGCCTGACGCTGGGCGGCATTCCCGCCGTGCTGCTCGCGGGCCTGGTCGTGCAGTCCCTGCCGCTGAGCGTGCTCAGATGGGTCGTCGTTGTTGTCGTCGTCTATGCGGCGACGGCAATGCTGCGATCGGCGGTCATTCGCTCGGTTCTCGACGTGAAGGCAGCGGAGGCATAATCCCTCCGCGGTGCGCCGTGCGCCGTGCCCAGTGCGTCTTTCTTCGCGGCGCACGGCCGGAATGCCGATGCCGGTATTCTCGCAGGAGAGCGCAGCGATGATCGCCGGGCGATGGGGCAAGCCGTCGGAGGTGCTGCTCGATCTGACCGTCGCGAGTGACGGGACGGTCCGCGGTGTCGCCAACCCGGGCCGGCAGAATGCGCCGATCCGGACGGGACACTTCGACGCGGCCAGCGGCGCGGTCCACCTGGAAGGCGAACACGTTGAGGCCGATGGCACCGCGAAACCGTTTCGGATCGACGGCCGCCTCGACGGCCGAACCCTGCGGCTGGCCTACGAATTCGGCGAGCTGCGCGGCGACGTCGCCGTCGTTCGCGTCGACGAGTACAGGCCCTCGCGACTCACGCTATTCGATCGACTGAAGCCGCGGGTGGCGGCTTTGAAGCGATGGGTCAACGCGCGATCCCGACCGACGGGCCGCGAGAACGCCCGTCGTCTCCGCGAACGCGGGGAGCCGCTCGACACCGTTGTCTTTCGCGACGCGCGGGCCGACGACATTCCGGCGCTCGCCGAACTGCACGTCACGACGTGGAACGCGACCTACAACACCTCGCACGGACCGACGGTCGCGACGCGCACCTGGCAGTGGAACGCGGTCTTCGCCGCCGAGAACCGGCGCGACTTCGTGCTCGTGCTGGAGGATCGGACCGGGCGATTGATTGGCTTCACCTGGGGCAGGCCCCACCAAGGAAAATTCGATGGCGAGCTGAGCAAGATCTACTTGCGCTGGGAATACCACGGCCTTGGGCTTGGTCGCCGGATGATGGCCGAAACTGCGCGGCGCTTTCTCGAACGGGGCATTCACTCGTTCATCCTGTTTGCCGAGCTGAGCAACCCGACGTTGGGGTTCTACGACCGGATGGGCGGCGAGCGGTTGCTCGACGAGCACGGCCGATTCGGCGGCGCCTACGGCTGGCGCGACGTGCGGACGCTGATTTCGTGACGTTCGATCCGGTTTCAAATGCGGATAAGGTTGATGCGGCGAGCAGCAGCGAAATGGACAGTGCAAGGCTATGGCGCAGGGTCATCGTGGCCGTATCATTCGCCGTGGGGGATCTCCTGCCTGACATCCCGGCGTTGCGGATCACGTGCCGCGCCCTGCGACTCTTGACACCGCGCGCGCGAGGCCTCGGGTGGGTCGTTCTGGCTGGCGGTCTCGTCCTCGGCGCGACGTCGAGCCAGGCCCAGCCCGCGGTTCGTCAGGTCTTGATGCTGCAGTCGCTCGATCGTGGCAACCTGACGCTCGACCACTTCATCGGCAACTTCCGCGTCGAACTGGATCAGCGCACCGAGCATCCCGTCAACCTCGTCCAGCTCGTCGTCGGTCCGACCGGCTTTGTCGGCGCCCCTGAACAAGCAATCGTCGACTTCATCCAATCCACTTTCGCCAACCGTCCGAAACCGGACCTGATCGTGACGACCGGTGGACCGGCGGCGACATTCGCGCGCAAGTACCGTCGGCAGCTCTTTCCCGAGGTCCCTTTGCTGCTCGCGTCGGTCGACCAGCGTTTTCTGCGTGACCCCCTTGGTGACAACGAGACCGCGGTCGCGGTCATGAACGATTACTCGCGTGTCGTCGAGGAAATCCTGCAACTGCGGCCGCAGACCAGACGGGTGTTCACGGTGACAGGGTCCGGACAACTCGGCCAGTTCTGGCACCGGGAACTCGAGGCTCAATTCAAGCGATTCGGCGATCGACTGACATTTGACTGGTCGGACGACCTGTCTTTTGCCGAGATTCTGCGTCGCTGTGCCAGCCTGCCGTCGGACACCGCGATCCTGTATGTCCTGTTCGGCACCGACGCCGCGGGCGCTGCGTATGCCGACGAACGCGTGTTCGCCGACCTTCACGCGGCGGCGACGGTCCCGATCTTCGGGGCCCAGAGTGTGTACCTGGGCCGGGGCGCGGTCGGCGGATCGATGATGCCGATCGATCCTCTGAGTGCCAGGACGGCGGAGATGGCCGTGCGGCTGCTGAACGGCGAGCCGCCGAAGAACGTCAGAGTACCGGTGCAATCGATCGCTCCGCCGGTCTTCGATTGGCGTGAGCTCCAGCGGTGGGGCATTGCCGAGACCCGGTTAGCGCCTGGAAGCGTCGTGCTCTACCGGGCGCCAAGCCTGTGGACCGAGTACCGAACCATCGTCCAAATCGCGGCGGGCGTGCTGATCGTGCAATCTCTGCTGATCGCCGGGCTTCTCTATCAACGCCGCGCTCGCCGGCGTGCCGAGATCGAGAGCGGCCGGAACCTGTCGCTCGCCGCCGACGCCGGCCGCCGGCAGACGATGGCGGCGCTGACCAACTCGATCACCCATGAACTCGGTCAGCCGCTGAGCGCAATGATCCAGAACACGAAGGCGCTGCAGATGATGATCGGCGCCAATCGTGCGAGCGCCGACACGATCGGCGAGATCGTGTCCGACATCCAGCGGCAGGGCGTCCAGGCGGCGCAGATCATCGACCGGCACCGGGCGATGCTGCGCGGTCATCAGATCGACAAGCAACCGATCGACCTGCACGCTGTCATCAGGGAAGGCCTCGCGATGGTTGCGCACGATTTGAGATCGCGCGGCATTGACGGCATCGTCGAAATGTCCGCGGATCCGTGCATCATCAACGGCGATCAGATACTCCTCCGGCAGGTGCTGGTGAACCTCGTGGTCAACGCCGCGGATGCGATGGCGGCGACGCCGCCAGGCAAGCGTCGGGTCACGGTGCGCAGCGAATGCGGCACGGCGGATGTCCGGATCTCGGTATCCGACACCGGCACCGGTTTGCCGGCGCAGCTCGAGGGTCACCTGTTCGCGCCGTTCCTGACGACGAAATCGCAAGGGCTCGGGATCGGCCTCACCATCGTCCGGACCATCGTCGACGCGCATGGCGGCGCGATCGAAGCCCACAACCACCCTGAGGGAGGCGCGACGTTCACCGTCACGCTGCCGCGGAGTGGAGCGGCGGCCATGCTGGCCGCGCCTCGGGGCGCCGCATGACGTCTCAGGGGGAAAGGCGACCGCGCGTGCTGGTCGCCGACGACCACGCCGAAGTGACGAAAGCGATCTGCCGGCTGCTGGCGCTGGAATGCGAGGTCGTCGGCACCGTGGCCGACGGCGGCGCCGTGCTCGAGGCCGTGCAACGGCTCGAGCCGGACGTGACCGTGGTCGATCTGAACCTGCCGACGGTCAGCGGCCTCGAAGCGTGCCGGCAGATCACGCAAGCGAACCCGGCGGCGAAGGTCATCGTGTTCACGGCGATGAACGATCCGATCATCAGACAGCGTGCGTTCGACATGGGCGCCTCTGCGTTCGTCTGCAAGGTGGCAGCCGACGGCGATTTGCTCTCGGCGGTCAAGTCCTTGTGTGACGATGAGCGTTGACGCCCAGGTCCGTTCCCACCGATAGCGCGGCAACGACACGAACCGCCAACAGGACCAGGATCAGAAACACCACGCGCTGCCAGGACGTGAGCAGCAGCGGTCCGATGAGCACCGTCAGCGCCATCCAGTAGAGTGCTTCGCCGCGCGCAATCGAACTGCGTTGTGACGTCGTCGCGGCGGCACGGGCCGTCACCCGCGCCGACCAGAACGGCCGGATTTGCGGCCTTGGCAACTTCGCCAGTGCACGCAGCTGTCTCTCGAGACTCATGTCCTCAGTCCCTTCTTCGTCAGCGCATCGCCAAGACGCGCACGGGCGCGAAACAAGTACGATTTGATCGTGTTCGGCGGGGCCGCGAGCAGCGTTGCCATGTCGTCGATGCTCGCCTCCTGCCAGTAGTGAAGATAGATGACCGTCCGATAGAGACCGGGCAGCCGCTCGATCTCCTCGGCGAGGACTCGCGCCCGCTCGCCGGCCGAGATCCGTGCGTCGGCGTCGGCCGCGGTATCGGGCAGGCGCAACTTCTCGAGATCGACGTGCTCGAAGCGCAGCCGCGCGGATCGAAGCCGATTGACGGCGACGTGATACGCCAGCCGGTACAGCCAGGTCGTGAACTTCGCGTCACCGCGAAACTGCCCGATGCGCTCGTAGACACGGAGGAACACATCCTGGGCAATCTCCTCGGCATCGGTGTCGCGAAACGGCCCGAGGATGGACGACACCAGCCGCAGCACCATGGGGCCGTGGCGATCGACAAGGGTCCGAAAATCATCGGGATCACGCGCGGCCGCGACGCGCGCGGCCAGCGCTTCGTCGGTCATCGCGTCAGGCGATAGTGCAGGAACAGCCCGACGCCGACGAACACGGGAATGAGACCCATCGACCAGACGTTGGAGTGATACGTCTCGCGCGACAGCGCCAGCGCGATCGTCGTGCCGATGCCGCCGCAAATCAGAATCGCGCCGGCGCCCAGCGGCCAGCGAGGGTGGACGCGCAGCGTCGAGATCATCGACTCGAGTGACGGACGGCCACCGGCGTCGTAATCGGGCAGTTCGGGCATGGGCACGCCTTTCTCCATGGCGATGAGCCGTTCCTTCTGAATGAGTTCGAGGCGGGTGCGATAGCGCTGCAGATTCTGCTGCCGCCAGACGAGCGCGAACGTCGCCGCGATGATCGTGAACACGATCCCCGGCAACTGATGGAAGAGGACATCCTCGGTCATCTCAGTTCCGTCTCCGTAGCGCCCAGGCTTCCGCGCAGAGGAATTTCGGCGCGCCCTGAGCGTCCCTGACGATCACGAACTGCTCGAGCTGAGCGCCGTCGGGCACGTGGAACCGATCGACGCCGACCGGCACGACCGGAAGCGTTCTGCCGGCGAGGCGCAACACCAGTTTCCCGCCGTCGTCGGCCAGCACGACGCTCAGCGGCCCATTCACATAGGTCCCGGCAATCGCGGCGACCGCTTCCGACGCGATCGGCACCGGCGTGCGCGACGGAGCCACTTCAGTCACTGTCACGAAAGGCTCGATGCCGACGAACGCCGCATCCGACATCGTCACGCCGGTCCGGTTGGTGATCACGGCGGCGGCGACGCGCTGCTCCGGCGCGATGAGGATCGTGCTGCCATAACCAGTGCGGGCGCCGGTGTGCAGCACGAGCCGCGGCCCGCGGCGGCGGTCGTCGATCAGGCCATATCCGTAGCTGCGTCCCTGCGCGGGAATCGACACTCGCGGCGTGGCGATCCGCTCGAGCATCGCGGGGCTGATCGTCGTCAGAAACCTGCCGAGATCTTCGATGGTGGTGAACAGCGAGCCCGGTGGATAGTTGCCAGCATGCTCGGCAAATGGCCGGATCACGCCGCCGCCGTCGTGTCCAAGGGCGACGGGCCGCGTCATCGCCTCGACCGGACGGAACGTCGAGTCGCGCATGCCCATCGGGCCGAGAACGAGTGTCTGCATCGCCGCCGAAAACGGCTGCTTCGTCACTTGAGCAATCACGTCGCCAAGGAGCACATAGCCCGGATTGGCATACGAGAAGATCTCGCCAGGGGTTGCAAAGAACGCCGAGTCGCCCCAGCCGCTGACGCGCGCATGCAGCGCCGACTCATCGAGCGGTCCCGTCATCGGCGCGTCGTCGGCCAGACCGGCGGTGTGCGTGAGGAGTTGCGCGATCGTCAGCCGCTGGACTGGCGGCGCCAGATCGGGTACCAACTCCCCCACTGGCTGCTCGAGGCGGAGCTTGCCGGTGTCAGCGAGTTGCAGCACCGCGAGCGCCACGAACATCTTGGTCGTCGAGCCGAGGCGGAACAGCGTGCGTGTCGTCACCGGCACGCCGGTTTCGACGCTGGTCACGCCAAACGCCCGGGTATGGACAACCACGCCGTCCTTGACGACAACGACGGCGGCGCCGGGAATGCCGCCCGTCTTCATGTTCCGGTCGATTCGCGCGTCGAGGGCGTCGAATGACGACGATTGAAATGCGAGGAGGAGCAACAACGGCCATAGCTTCATGCCAGGTATGACAGCGCCACCGGCGAAGAGGTTGCGGTTGTCTGCGGGTTGGTCTTCAGCACTCACTCATTCATCGCCGTGCTGCCATCGAGGTGCTCCAGATCCACTCGCTGAGTCCCCGCCGGCGATCGAATGATCACGGCCACCGGTTCCTTCAGCGCCACGCCGACGATCGCGCCCCACAGATCTTCGACGCGCACGACCACCCTGTCGATCGTTTCGATTTCGACATCACCGATCATGAAGATCGGACCAGAGCGAGGGTGGGTTACTTCCTCGCCCGCCACGCTGCCCTCATTGATCGAAGAACCGGAGCCGACACGAGGAACGCCACGAGCGCCCCAACGACCGAAAGCGGCCGAACCTGAATCGTCCCGCCCACTGCGCCC
Source organism: Vicinamibacterales bacterium (assembly GCA_036274055.1). GTDB lineage: Bacteria > Acidobacteriota > Vicinamibacteria > Vicinamibacterales > SCN-69-37 > DASUGM01. The sequence goes on from DASUGM010000324.1 coordinate 24,072, forward strand.
GTCAGCCCGGATTCGTGGAACATCGGGCGGCAGTCGACGTCGACGCCGCCCATCCTCGCCATCACCAGCAGCGGCGAAATGGCGCCATAGACGACGCCCGTGGCTGCAGGATCATCGAGACCGAACGACGTCCGCACGTGGAATTCCTTCAGCGTGATCTGCCTGCGCACACGCCACGCCAATCTGGCCACCTGCCGGATCAGGCCTCGGGTCCGCAGGACGGCGAGGCCCATCCGCGTCTTGCGCCAGCGCTTGCCAGTTGTCGATGGCCGGGATCTCGTGGCGGCAGATCGGTCCGATGACGGAAGCGTGCGGACTCGTCGCGGCGACCGGATGTCGACGAGCCCGAACAGCCACCGCAGGCGCCACGTCATCCGCAGCCGGTCGGCACGCTCGGCGTCGATGACCAGCACCACCGGGACGGCCAACAACGCCAGGACGACCGTCAGCAGTACCGCGATCGCGACTGCGATCCCGAACACACGCGCCTCGCGCCTAGTCTCTTCGCTCGCGGCGTTTGTCCATGATCGTGCCGATGATCTCGCCGAACTTCCCGGCCATCGCCGTGCCCCAGCGCACCGGTTCGACGCGCACGCCATCCTTGCTGATGATGATCACCGCGACCGGTTTCACGCCGCCACCGCCGCCGGCGCCGGCGCCACCGCCCTCGACGCTCGACATCTTCTGGTCCTTGCCGGATCCGCCGCCGCCGCCGAATCCAAAGCCAATCGACAGCAACGGGATGATGGTGTGGCCCTCCATCGTGATCGGCTCGCCAACCACGGCGCGACTGCTCAGAATCCGTTCGACTTCGGTGAGCGTTGTTTTCAGCAGGCTCTCAACGTTTTCCATAAACCCTCCGCTCAGGTGCCAGACTCCTGAGCATGCGGCCGTCTTGGCCGTAGATCAACCGCCATTCGCGCGGGACGGCCGTCTTACGTGTTGCGCGGCAGCACCGTGTAGACCCGTTCGATGAAGCCGTGAAATTCGGCCATGTAGTTGCGGAGGAAGTCCTCGGTCGCCATGTTCGTTACCTGGCCGTCGTCGGTAATCAGGCCAGGCTCGAATTGAATGTAGGCTTCGATCGAGTTCATCAGCGGCGAGTTGCAGAACGCCATGATGCTGCGCAGGTGCGTTTGCGCGACCGCCGTGCCGATCTTTCCGGGTGACGTGCCGATCACCGCGGACGGCTTGCGGGTGAAGGAATTCTTCCCCCAGGGCCGGCTCGCCCAGTCGATGGCATTTTTCAAGCCGCCGGGAATCGACCGGTTGTACTCCGGGGTCACGAACAGCACCGCGTCGACCGACGCGATCGCGTCCTTGAACGCCGTCGCCACCGGCGGATAATTCGCGTCGTCGTCGTAGCAGTACAGCGGCAAATCCCTGAACGGAATCTCCGTCATCTGCAGGCCGGCCGGCGCCAGCCCGATCAGCGCCTTTGCGAGCAAGCGGTTGATCGATCTCGACGAGAGGCTGCCGACGAAATACCCGACCTTGAAATCTGTCATCTGACTTCCTCCGAGGTGAGGATATCTCTCGTGGCGGCGGGCAATCGCGGTAATAATCCGCTCGCCCCCATGCGTTGTCCCGCCTGTAGCACCAACAATCCTCGATCCCAGCGTTTCTGTGGCGGCTGCGGCGCCGCCCTGCTGTCATCCGAGTCCGAGACGATGGCGAGCCCGGCTCCACCGCGCATCGCCACGGACAGCGGACAGTACGTGCCGGGGCAGATTCTGGCCGACCGGTATCGCATGGTCGGCTTGCTTGGCCGCGGCGGCATGGGCGAGGTCTATCGGGCCGATGACTTGAAGCTTGGACAACCCGTCGCGCTGAAATTCCTCCCACGCGACGTCGAGCACGACTCCGATCGCCTGCAGCGGTTCCTCGACGAGGTTCGCCTCTCACTGCGCGTGACGCACCCGAACGTCTGCCGCGTCTTCGACCTCGGCGACGTTGATGGCCCTTCGACAGGCTCAGGGCAACGACGTCACTTCTTGTCGATGGAATACGTCGATGGCGAGGACCTCGCGTCGTTGTTGCGACGGATCGGCCGGCTGCCCGAGGACAAGGCCACGGAAATCGCGCGGCAGTTGTGCGCGGGCCTGGCCGCCGCGCACGACGAGGGCGTGCTCCATCGCGATCTGAAGCCCGCCAACGTGATGATCGACGGCCGCGGCCGCGCCAAGATCACCGACTTCGGACTCGCCGGCGCGACCGCCGGCATCTCCGGACGCGAGGCGCAGGCCGGCACGCCACAGTACATGGCGCCCGAGCAGTTCGAGGGACGAGAGCTTTCCGTCCAGACCGACATCTACTCGCTCGGACTCGTGCTTTACGAGGTCTTCACCGGAAAGCGCGCGTTCGACAGCCGCGATCTGAACGAACTCAAAGCCCTGCACTCGTCGGCGCCGACGAATCCGAGCGTTCACGTCGCCGGTCTCAACCCGATCGTCGAGCGCGCGATTCTTCGCTGTGTCGATCCGGATCCCGGCAAACGCCCGCGCTCGGCAGCGTCACTGGCGGCCGCGCTGCCGGGCGGCGATCCACTCGAGATGGCGATCGCCGCCGGCGAAACGCCGTCGCCGGAAATGGTGGCGCAGTCGGGCGGCCGCGGCGAACTGCGGCCGGCCGTCGCCGCCGCCTGCCTGGCGATCGTCCTGGTCGGCCTCGCGGCCACCTGGATGCTTTATGGCTCGACGTCCCTGCCCAACCGGGTGCCATTGCCGAAGCCGCCGGAAGAACTCCGCGTCGCTGCGCGCGCGGCAATCACGGCCGCCGGCTACACACCGGCGCCGTCAGGCAGCGTCTCTGGATTCTGGAGCGACGTCGATTACCTGAATAAGATCGAAAAGGAAAACCAGTCGACCGATCGCTGGGATCACCTCGGCACGGTGTGGCCGCCCGCCGTCGCACTGTGGTACCGCGAGTCGGCCCGCGGCATGGCGCCGTTCAACAATTTCAAACAGATTACCTACGAGAATCCGCCCGTGGATCAGCCCGGAATGGTTGCCGTGCGCGTCGATCCGTCCGGTCGGTTGCTTTCATTTCGCGCGGTGCCCGATACGGTCGCGAAAACGACGGGGCCCTGGCCCGAGCCTGATTGGGCGCCTCTCTTCACGGCCGCGGGTCTTACGATCGGCGAGTGGCAGACGTCGGACCCGGTTCGCGCCCCGGCGCAGCCGAGCGATCTGCGTCGCGCCTGGGCCATGGGGACGACGCGCGTCGAGGCGGCATCAATGCGTGGGCGACCGGTCTGGTTCCTCGTGGTGCCAGAGTGGTTGAGTCCGGCGGACGCCCCGCCCGCGGATTCCAGCGCCGCAGGTTTCCTCAGGGGCCTCCTGCAGATTGCCGTCGTCGTTGCGGGCGCGGTGTTCGCGCGCCGCAACCTCCGGCTCGACCGGAGCGACAAGAGAGGCGCCCAACGGCTCGCGACCGTCTTTCTGTTGCTCGGCGCGGCCGCTGAGTTGTTGCAACTCTCGGGTACCCCGGCCTCGTGGTTCGCGACGTTTACCAACAACCTGGCGCTGGAGGTCTACTCCGCCGCGATGATCTGGATCTTCTACCTCGCGATCGAGCCGTACGTCCGCCGGTTATGGCCCGAGACGCTCGTGGCCTGGAGCCGCGTGCTCGAAGGCCGCTTTCGCGATCCCATGGTGGGACGTCACGTCCTGATCGGCGCGCTGGCAGGCATGAGCATCACGCTGTTGAGTGCAGTGCCGGACCTCGTCCGAGTGTTCGGTCTGGCCCCGCCCAGGCCCATCCTCGGCAACCTCGATGCCGCCGCCTCATTTCCGCTCCGGTTGAGTCAACTCTTCGAGATCGTTCAGTCATCGTTTTTCATTCCGGTGTCCATCCTGCTGGCGGTTCTGCTGTTTCGCGTCATCTTCCGCCGGCCATGGCTCGCGTACGGCGCTCTCGTTCTTCTCATCACCACCGTCTTTGGCCTTGCGCAAGGGGCGAACCGGGGACTGTCGGCTGACGTCCTCGTCATCGCAGGGATGACCGTTATGTTTGGAGTACTGGTACTCGTCGTCCTCACCCGTTTCGGACTGTTCGCGATGCTCGTCACGATCATTTTCTCCTTCTGGAGTGAACTGGCGCTGACCACCAACTCGTCATCGTGGATTTTCCCCGGGTCGGTGATGACGATCGCGACGTTCGTGGCCATTGCGATTTACGGGTTCTGGATTTCTCTGGGCAACCAGAAGGTGTTCAAGGACGCGATCTGAGGGGCGACATGGTGCATCAATCCGATTGCTGGGGTCGTCTCAACGAGGTCGCCGATCTCGCACCGATTCTGACGACGCTCGACGCGCTGCCGGACGGGTTCCGCGTCGCGCGGCGGACGATGATCGCCCGGCTGGGACTGACGCGCGCGAGCCGCGTCCTCGAAGCCGGGTGCGGCCCGGGCACGGCGCTCCCGGATCTCGTCGAGCACGTCGGCGCCGAAGGCCGCGTCATCGGCATCGATCCGACACGCGCGCTCGTCGTCGAGGCCGAAGCGCGGGCCCGCGCTGCCGGGATCACGCAGGTCGAGTACGCCGTCGGCGACATCCGCGAGATTGCGCAGGCCGACGCGAGCGTGGACGCCGCGTTCTGCGACAAGATCCTCGTCCACGTCAGTCCGATCGCGGCCGCGCTCGCCGAGCTCGCGCGGGTCACGAAGGCCGGCGGTCGCGTTGGCGCGGTCGAGTGGTTTTCGCAGGGCATGGTCATCGCGGCCGACTACGCGCTGACGCGGCAAGTCCTCGAGGGCTCCGCGCCGGCCGGTGCGCTCAATCCGCTGGCGCCGTTGCAGCTCGAGCGCCACCTTGCCGACGCCGGCCTCGGCGCCGTCGAAGGCGGATCGGTCCTCGCCGAATCACGCCGCTGGCTGCCGGGTTTGCAGATCATGCTCCGGCGCCGCGTCGCGCAAGCCGTGGAGCTCGGCGCGATTTCAGCCGCGGCGGGCGACGCGTGGCTGGCCGAGCTCACCGCACGGGACGCGCGCGGCGACTTCTACTGGGGCGCGATCGTTCGCTGGGCCGTCGGCACGCGCGGTGTGTCGTAAGCAGACTGGCTTCAGGCCCGCACCCGATCGCGAAGGACGGGATCCATGCGGCGATCATGGCCTGGGGCCCTGCGCTGCTTCCTTGGAAAGCAGTAGACTCTCGCCACCCACGTGGCCTTGACTTCGGGCACGCGCCTCGGTCCCTACGAAGTCCTCGCCAAGCTGGGCGAAGGCGGCATGGGCGAGGTGTATCGCGCCCGCGATACCAAACTTCAGCGCGACGTCGCGATCAAGATTCTCCCGGAATTGGCGAGCGCCGATGGGGATCGCGTGGCGCGGTTCACGCGCGAGGCGCAGCTGCTGGCGGCGCTGAATCATCCGAACATCGCGCAGATCTTCGGCCTCGAGGCGACACCGGATGGCCACGCGCTCGTCATGGAGCTTGTCGCAGGCGATACGTTGACCGCCGTCATCGCCCGCGACTCCCCGCGCGGACTGCATCTCGATGACGCGCTCGCCATCGCCCGACAGATCGCCGACGCACTGGAGGCCGCGCACGAGAAGTCGATCATCCATCGCGACATGAAGCCCGGCAACGTCATGGTTACTCCTGACGGGCAGGTCAAGGTGCTCGACTTCGGCCTGGGCAAGGCGCTCGAGTCGGAGGCCCCGGGCGCAGCCTCCAACTCGCCGACGATGACCGTGCGCGCGACCCAGGCGGGGATGATCCTCGGCACCGCCGGCTACATGTCGCCCGAGCAGGCCAAGGGCCGCGCCGCCGACCGGCGCAGCGATGTGTGGGCGTTCGGCTGCATCCTGTTTGAAATGCTCGCCGGCCGCCGCGCCTTCGAGGGCGAGGATGTGAGCGACACGCTCGCGAACATTCTCCGCGGCGAACCAGACTGGACGGCGCTGCCGCCGAATCTCTCACCGGCGATCCGGACGTTGATCGAACGTTGTCTCGTCAAGGATCGCACGCGGCGGATCTCGGACATCTCGACTGCGAAGTTTCTCTTGAACGAACCCGCGAGCCTCGGTTCGACGGCGGCCGGCATGTCGGCACGCGCGCGCGAACCCCGCTCGATTCGCCCGAGCCAGCTCGTCGCCGGCATGATCGCCGCCGCCGCGATCGGCGCCGCGGTGATGTGGGTGGCCGGTCCCTCCCCGTCACCGTCGTCACCCGCCGCGGTCGCCCGCGTCAGTGTCGTGCTCCCCGCCGGCGCGGAACTCGAAGATATCGATATCGCTCCCTTCGCACTCTCGCCTGACGGCTCGATGCTGGCGTTCACCGCGTACGCAGACGGCAAAGTCATGCTGTACCAGCGCGCGCTCGCCGAGGCTGAAGCGAAGGTTCTGGCAGGGACGGACGGCGCGCAGATGCCGTTCTTCTCCTTCGACAGCAAATGGATCGGATTCTTCGCCAATGGTCAGCTGAAGAAAGTCGCGGTCGGCGGCGGCGTTCTGGAAGCGCTATGTCCGGCGCAAAACGGCCGTGGCGGCACCTGGGGTGAGGATGGCCAGATCTACTTTGCCCAGACGAACAGGACCGGCATCTGGCGCATTGCGGCAAGCGGCGGAGCGCCGACGGAGTTCACGCAACTGAAACGTGAAGCCGGCGAAGTCAGTCACCGATGGCCGCAGACGCTGCCGGGACATCACCTGATCTACACCGTGTGGACGGGACCCGGCCCTGACGAAAAGTCCGTGGTCATGCGAACGGCTGCGGGCGAACAAATCACGCTGGTGCGCGGCGGCGACCGTGGCCGCTTCGCGGCGCCCGGTTACCTCGTCTACTCGAGGGGCGACAGCCTCATGGCGCTGGCGTTCGATCCGGCGAAACCAGATCTCTCCGGGGCCGTTCCGGTGCGTCTGCCCGGTCCCATCCGCGGCGATTCCACTGAAGCCCCTGCTTTCGAGGTGTCGGCCGCCGGTCTCCTCGCGACGTTGCCGGCCGGGCCCGATCGGGTCGCGCGCCGCATCGTCTGGGTCGACGAAACCGGCCGCACGGAAGCGCTTCCTCCGCCGGCGCAGGCGTACGAGCACGTCAGCATTTCGCCCGACGGCAAGCGGGCGGTCGTGCAGATCATGGAGGGCGTCGTGAACCTCTGGATGTACGACTTCGAACGAGGCGCGCTGACGCCATTCGTCAAAGCCGGCAGCTCGAGTCAGGCGCCAGTGTGGACGCACGACAGCCAGCGGGTCATTTACCGGGCGACGCGCAAGGGATTTCGCAACCTCTACTGGAGGGCGGCGGACGGCACAGGTGACGAAGAGCGTCTGACGACGAAAGACGGCGTGAATCAGACGCCGCAGTCCGTGTCGCCCGATGGCAAATGGGCCATCTTCTCGGAACTCGGCGGCGACACCGGTGGCGACGTCTGGAGAGTCAGCCTCGACACCGGGCACCGTGTCGAATTGCTCGTTTCCGGTCCGAGCAACCAGGGTTTCGGCGTCGTGTCACCGGGTGGCGACTGGCTCGCGTACGTGGACGACGACTCTGGACGGAACGAAATCTACCTGCGTCCGTTTCCCGGTCCCGGGCCACGCGCTCCGATTTCGAAGGATGGCGGCATTGAGCCACGCTGGTCGCGCGACGGGCGCAAACTCTACTTCGTGACCGGCGACAAGTTCATGGTCAGCGACCTGACGTGGGCGCCATCGTTCACCGCGAGCGTGCCGCGGCAGCTCTACCAGGCGCCGTTCTTGATCGGCCAGAACGGCGCGACACCGTTCACCGTGGCCTCCGACGGCCGTTTTCTGCGCGTGCAGCTGGTCAAGCCCGATCCACCGCCCACCCGCATCGATATCGTCATCAACTGGCGCGACGAACTCGCACGGCTGGTGAAGTGAGATCCGTCTGACGCGTCACGCCAGCTCGAACTTCCGATTCCGCGCCCAGCGATACACGCGAAAGTCCGAATCGAAGGTGAAGATTCTTGCTTCCCGGTGAACTTCCGCGCTCCTGATGAGACAGGCATCGGCGAGTGAAATCGGTCGATCGGCATACTTGCGCAGCACTGCTTCCACGCTTGCGATGTCGTCGGCCAGGGAGAACGCGATCCCGTAGACTCCCTTCCGTCCAAGCGCCAGCACCTCCGCCGGGCCGGCGGGATCGACCTTTCGCATCAGGAAGCAGGCCTCGGCGACGACCGCTTCGCAGCACCTGAACGGCGGCCGGGACTCGGCAAATACGCGCGCCGCGCGTTCGTGATTGGCGTCATCGGCGGAGAGCAGCGCGACCAGAGGTCCAGTGTCGAGGAGAATGCCGGGCGGGTTCACTCGCCGAATCCGTCCAGGTGTTTTCGATGGCTGGACAGATCTCGCGGCCCGCCGGTGAAGCGGCCGACACTCTTGCCCGCGAGATCTCGCGCGCTTGGCCGTCCGGCGAGTTGCTCGGCCGCCAGGCGCACTCCCAGCCGGACCAGCTCGGATTCGGACTGCCCAGTGGCGGCTTTCAGCCTCTCGAGCTCGGCGCGGTCGCCGCGACTCAACCTGGCGTGAATGTAGGCCTTCACTCCGACAGTTGTAGCACAGATGTAGAAATATGTGCTACACGGGTCACGCCGCGGCCGTGGTCAGCGCCGCGAGCACTTCTTTATACAGATACTTCGCGCCCTCGACGCCGTTCAGCGGCCCGGATTCGTACTCGAGGGCGAAGGTGCCCTTGAAGCCGGCCGCGATCATGATCCGCACCGAGCGCTGCACGTCGTTGGCGTCGCCCCAGCGGTCCCAGTACTTCGCGTGGACATTCGAGCTCGTGTACGGCGCGAGCGCCTTCAGCCCGCTGAAGAGCATGTGCTCGTGTTCCCAGTTGCCGAAGTCGGGGGTGGCGTCGCAGTAGGGATGGTTCACCGCGTCGATCATGATGCGGATGTTCATCGGATCGGCGGCCAGGCCCCAATGGTTCTCGAACGTGACCTTGACGCCGTACTTGCCGCCGAAGTCCGCCATCTCCTTGTAGGACTCGATCGCCGCGTTCATGAGCGGCACGATCTCGAGGTTGCGCGGGTAGCCGTCGCCGCTGCGCGGAATCGCGTTCGGGCGAATCGACGGCCCGAGTGCCTGCGGCGAATTCATCCGCATCGACACCGGCCGGAGCACCGCGCATCCTTCTATCCAGCGTTTGGCCATCGCCACGCCGGCCTTCCGCCGGGCGTCCGCCTCGGGCGATCCGAAATCGGCGAGGCTGAACGGCGCGTTGTTCGAGACGTGCTGTACCTTCGTGCCGGTCTTCACCATCGTGTTGGCGAGCGCGTCGAGCCACTTCCTGCCGGCGGCGCTCATCGGATCGAAGCCGCTGCCCTGCGGGCTGCCCGCCGGGAAATACATCGCGTCATCGACCATGTCGCCGAAGAACCCGGAGTAGATGTCCATGCGCGTCAGCCCGGGGAAGTTGTCCTTCATCCACTGCGGGTAGTCGAGCAGCGTGATCTCGCCGTACTTCTGTTTCATCTGCGCCGTGGTCGTCTGATCGCGGTTGGCCGGGATGCCCGGGATCGATACGGCTGGCGCGGTCGGCGCGGCCGAAGCCGGCGGCGTGCCACCGCCGCGCCCGCCGGCGCCGGCGCCGCCGCCGCGGTTGGGATTCTGCCGGGTCTTGAAGAGCGATCGAATCGGCCACGTGCATCCGGCCATCCGCTCGAAGCGCGCCTGCTCGACCAGGCTTTGCGCGAGCGCGCGTTCGCGCGGCGTCAGCATCGCGCCGGCGGTGGTCAGGCCGGCGGCCGCCGTTCGCAGAAATCCGCGCCGATCGACTGTGCGTGAACGTTCCCGGCTGTGGCTCATAGGCACCTCTCGGAGGAGGCATTGTAGGTGAAGGCCGCGCACCGGCGCGTATAATCACGCGACTCTTGCCGCTGTCTCGCGCGATAATTGCGATCATGGACACTGCCGCTGCGCGCCGTAATCGCATGCAAGTGCGCGTGTATCCGTCCCTCGCGGCGCACGACCGGGACGATGCCCGGTTCTGGGCGGCAGTGCCGGTCGAAGAGCGAGTGCTCCAGGTCTGGAAGTTGAGCGAGGCTCAGTGGCGCCTTCGTGGCGAGTTCCCCGATGCATCAGGACTTCCTCGATCTACTGCGCGCGTTCATCGACCGTAACGTCAGGTTTCTCATCGTCGGCGCCTATGCGCTCGCGGTGCACGGGCGACCGCGGGCAACGGGCGACCTGGACGTGTGGGTCGATGCGACGCCGGAAAATGCCGCGAACATCATGCTGGCGCTCGAGCAGTTTGGCGCGCCGACGGCGGCCTTCGGGCCGGTGATGGCAGATGTGATCGGTCGCGAGGCTTTCATCAAGAACAAGCGAGCCACGGGCCGCGCGAAGGACCTCGGCGATATCGAGGGACTGGGCGAGTGAGTCTCGAATCGGTGCCCCGGCGGCCTCGCGTTCAGTCCAGGCCCTCGGCGACATACAGATTGCTCAACGCGCGAAACCAGTTGTAGGCGTACGCCGTGCCATCGGACGTCGCTCGCAACGTGCCCATGACGAGCAGCCCCGCTCGATCGCGAGGCCACACATCCCGCCACAACGACTGCCGTCCCGTCTTCGGGTCGACCAGGGTCACCGCTCCAGCCGTCACGGCAGGGTCGCCGTATCGAATCACGAGCAACCCCTCCGTCGTCCAACTGACGGGAGACTCTGTGCCTGTGAGACCCGGGATTTCGCGCGGCGCGGCGCGAGGATCGTTGACGTCGTAGAGCCGGATCGCAGTGCCGAACTTGACCGCAACCGTCGAGTCGTTCGGCGACACCACAAAGAGGCCTGCGCCTTCCGGCGTGATCGGCACCGGACGAGTGGCGCTCAGATCGTGGATGAAAAGTCGTGCCTGGTGATCCGGCTCGTTCGCCGAAACAATGAGGCGTTTGCCGTCGGCCAGGCAACGCGCACGGACGTAGGACAGTCCCTGGCCTTCCAGCCGTCGGCTTTGTCCTGCACCAGTGGGAACCACTTCCAGATACGGCCAGGGAGGAAACGGGGTCGGGCCACAGACTGCCCACTTGGCATCCGGCGACAACGCCACGGCGCGTCCGGGTCCCAGGCGAATGGCAGCTGAACCATCCGTCGCGCGCAGGTACGCGGCATTGTCGTGACCGCCCCCCTGCCCGTACTCGCTGAACAATACCCACTTGCCATCAGCCGAGATGTCCTCGAGTGCAGGAGCATCGAGCCAGGAGAGATCGCGCTCGCTGGTGTCACCCGCGGCCTTCGCCAGCAACACGCCGTGATCGTCGGTCTGCGCCAGGAGCAGCCGGCCATCCGGCAGGGTATCCCAGACCGTCGAGTTCCCCGGCAGCCGCACCACAGTCCGTGAGTCACCTCCGCCTTGGCTCACCGTCTGCAGCGCTCTGAACAAGGGTCGGTCGTCAGCGGCGGTGTACACAAGCTCGTTGCCACGCCAGCAGAGACCGTGAAGGTTCAGGTACTCGGGAGAAAGCACGGTGGTCGCGCCGGATCGGTCGACGATCTCGACGCGACCCGCCAGCGAGAGCGGAGAGCGGTAACGGGCGAACGCGACGCGCGTGCCGTCTGGCGACACGCGCGGAAAGCCAAGGCCCGACGTGCCTCCAGGCACTGGCGCGACAAGCACTCGCCCGACAGGAAACTCCAGGTGGTCGCCCAGTTCGCCGCGTCGAACGATCGCGAGCTGCTGGCCGTCGGGAGAAAAGTCGGCGAACTTGACACCCTCGAAGATCGGACGAGGCGCGCCTCCGGCCAATGGCACCTTCGCGAGCGTGCCGTACGTGAACACGCCTTCCTCGTGGCCGCCAAGCGCCACGGCGACTTCTCCGGATCGGGAAACAGCGAGGAGGTTCGCCTCCGGTAGATCGAGCGGAGCCGATTCCGGGCCATCCAGTCGCACGGTGTGCACGCGGCAGCGGTTGTTCTCCCAGAGCGCACCGTAGAGGATCGTCTGCCCATCAGGTGTGACGCGCGCGGAGCGAACCACGCCGCGCCTGAAGGTCAGGCGGCGGTATGCGGGCAACACGATGGGACGCAGCTGACGATCGAGCCACACGCCGCCACCCATACCCGCAGCGAACGCGCCAAGAACGCCAACCGCCGAAGCCAGCACCCTGCGGCGGCTCACTGACGGAGCCGGAGCTGCCAACGGACCGGCTGACGCCTCCGGTGCGTCTGTCGGATTCGACAGCGCCTCCTCAATCTCGATGCGCGCGTCCCCGATGCTCCGCCACCGGCGTTTGACCTCTCGTTCGAGGCACCGCCGGATCAATCGCCGCACCGGAGCGGGCACACCGGCCGGCAGCTTCGATTCATCGACGGACGCCGTCAGTACCTGGACGAGCGTGTCGGCGGAGCTCGGGCGGCGGAACGGCGACACCCCGGTGAGCATTTCGTAGAGCACCAGGCCGAATGCCCAGATGTCCGTTTCGCGGCCCGTGGCTTCCCCGCGCGCCTGCTCCGGACTCATGTACGCGGGCGTCCCGATGATCAGGCCCGCGGACGAGATTGCGGTGATCGTCGCCGCGGCCGCGCTTGGTTCCAGCGATTTCGCGAGGCCGAAGTCAAGAACCTTGACCGTGCCGTCCGGCCGCACCTTGATATTCGCCGGCTTGAGATCGCGATGGACGATGCCCCGATCGTGCGCAGCCTCGAGCCCGGCCGCGATCTGCTCAGCGATGCGGAGCGCCTCGGCGACCGGAATCGCGCCGCGCATCGTCAGCAACTGGGAGAGGTCGTTGCCCTCGATGAGCTCGAGCACGAGCGCGGTGGTGGTACCGGATATCTCCAGGCCATGGACCTGGGCGACGTTCGGATGATTCAGCGACGCGAGGACTTCGGCCTCCCGTTGAAACCGCGCGAGTCGATCGGGATCGGAGGCGACGTTGGCCGGCAGGACTTTGAGAGCGACTTCGCGCTTCAGTCTGGAATCGCTCGCGCGATAGACCTCACCCATGCCCCCTTCGCCAAGTTTGGCGGAGACCAGATACGGCCCAACGCGATCGCCCGTATTCATCAGGCCGGTAATGTACTCGGGTTCGGCGTTGGCCAAAAGCCCGCCCAGGCCTGGGGGCGCGCCCGCCGCTACGACGCAACGCCGGGCAGGCATTCGGCCCGCCCGGCGCCGTGGTCACTTGCGCAGCTGACCTCGAATCTCGCCGGCCTGGAAGTCCCCGGGGCCCGTGTTGAGTGCACCGACGCCATCATTCGTGTGCACGTTCGCGTAGGCGTTGCCGCTCTGAATCAGATCGATCAGCTCGGAGAACGGCCGCCCCGCCAGTGGGCCCACCAGGCTGGCGGCGGTGAGCGTTCCAGTCGACAGCACGCCGTCATGCCGGCCCCCGCCGGGCGCGGCGTTGCCATAGAGAAACACCACCGCCGGCCCCGCCACACCCACTTCACCCTGGTGGATGTGCGACGCCACCACGTTGTAGATGTTGCTGGCAATCAGCTTGTACTCGATCGACTGGCGGTCGTCGCTGATCTTGAGGATCACTTGACCCTGCGCCGTGGACGGACGCGCCGGGACTTCGTGGTGGCCCTGCATGTGCGTCGAGAAGTTGAGCGGCAGCACGATCTCCGACGGACGAACGGACAATGTTCCGAGCGTGCCTGGGGCTGACGACGGCGAGCTCTGGGAACAGGCGGCGGAAAAGATCAGAAGCATTGCGGTTGAGACGAGTCTGGTCCTGAACACGATGTCCTCCTTGTCGGGGTTGCTGATGCCGCGCATCGTGGCGTGAGGGGCCGGCCGCGGTCGTGAGAAAACGGGGATAGACTTCTGGGAATTCGGGGGGATCGTGCCGGTTCGGTTCGGAGACTACGAATTTGATGCGGCTCGGCGCAGCCTGACGCATGAAGGCGCGGCGGTGCATCTGACACCACTGGCGTTCACGCTGCTGGATCTCCTCATTGCCAATGCCCCACGGGTCGTCACGAAGGAAGAGCTGCACGGCCGGCTCTGGCCGGACACCTTCGTGTCCGACGCGGCGCTGACGAGTCTGATCAAGGAGTTGCGACGCGCGCTCGACGATCGCGACGCGCGCGTGCTGATCCGGACGGTCAATCGCGTCGGCTACGCCTTCGGCGGCGCCATTGCGGAATCCGCGCCGACCGGGCCGTCACCCGCCTCGAGTGCCGCGATTCACTGGGTGGAAGTCGCCGACCGCCGGCTGCGACTGCGCGCGGGCGAGAATCTGATTGGTCGATCGCCGGAGGCCGAAGTCTGGCTCGACGTCGCCAGTATCTCCCGCCGCCACGCCAAGATCGTCGTCAGTGAGGGGACGGCGGAGCTTCACGATCTCGGCAGTAAGAACGGCACGCGCGCGAACGATCGGCCGCTGGCTCGACCGGTTCCCATCGTCGATGGTGATCGCATCCGCGTCGGCAAGGTGACGCTGGTCTACCGCCGCGCCTCAGGCGGACTGCCAACCGAGTCGCAGGCCACGGAATCACCAGACAGCTGACCGCCTGCTGCCTCGCGCGAGCCGGCGTGCCGGCGCCAACGCGAACTTTGCTCGGGTATGGAACTACCCGGGCGTGTCAAAGCTGGGGCGGGAGGCTTCAGGCCAAGCTCAGGAGCGAAGCCGCGGCCGGATCGTCCCGACGAATGTCGCCAGGTCGTCCAGGTGCGACGCGAGCACCGACCGGACGACGTTCAGGTCGACGTCGGCATAGCCGTGTACCAGGATGTTGCGGAATCCCGCCATGTTCTTCAACGGCGCCGCGAGGCGAGCGTCGATCCATCCTGCCGTCGCCAGCAGATCGAACAGGTCACGGTTCGTTTGCGGCTCCCCCAGCCGCTCGTCCGAGACGATGTGCGAGGCGACGTCCAGCGCCGCCTGAATCGCGACTTGCAGCGTGTGTTCAACGAAGCGTCGCTCCCGAACATCGGTCTCGAGCTGATCGGGCCGGGCCAGGCGGCGCAGGTCGGCCAGGCACGTCTCGATTTGTGACAGCTTCTTGGCGACGAGGGCGGCGTCCGTCATCGTGGTGGGACGGATGCCCGCACAGGCACGCGTCGGTACTCGTCACGGATGCGCTGCAGGTCGAAGTACTCGTTCCGCCTGGCGACTTCGAACTGGATGCGTCGGCTCCGGTCGCGATCGACGACGAGTTCGCCGTCGCGAAGCACACGGTGGACAAGATCGGCCGGGGCTGTGTTGAGCACCACGAGGTCAGTCTCGGATCCGAGGGTCCTGGCGAGCCGGCCTTCGAGCGACAACCGCGGGCCCATCAGCGTGGACGGCGGCGTTTCGTCAAAGAGGACCGCCACATCGACGTCGCTCGTTGGACGGTCCGTGCTGCGCGCCACGCTGCCAAAGACGTAGACGACGAGTGCAGCGGGGACGTCGTCGAAGAAGGCCCGCACCCGATCGCGAAGGACGGGATCCATGCGGCGATTATGGCATGGGGCCCTGCGCCGCTTCCTTGGAAAGCAGTAGACTCTCGCGATCATCCATCGCGACATGAAGCCCGGCAACGTCATGGTTACTCCGGATGGGCAGGTCAAGGTGCTCGACTTCGGCCTGGGCAAGGCGCTCGAGTCGGAGGCACCCGCCCTGGACCAGGGCCAAGTCGCGGTCCAGGACCACGTCGTGATCATGTCGAACTTCTTCGATGACCTGCGACAGATCGCGCCGGTGAAGAAATGAGTCTCGCGTCCGGTACACGTCTCGGTCCCTACGAAGTCGTTGCTCCCATCGGTGCGGGCGGGATGGGCGAGGTCTATCGCGCCCGCGACACCAGGCTCGGGCGCGACGTTGCCATCAAAGTCCTGCCGGCGCTGTTCGCACACGACGACGAGCGGATGCAGCGGTTCGAGCGCGAAGCGCGGACGCTCGCGGCGCTCAACCATTCGAACATCGCACAGGTCCACGGCCTCGAAGAACTGCCGGCCGCCGCAGGCGGTGGTCGCGCGCTGGTCATGGAGTACGTCGAGGGCGACGACTTGTCCCAGCGACTCGCGCGAGGGCCAGTGCCGATCGCAGACGCGCTGCCAATCGCGCGGCAAATTGCACTCGCGCTCGAGGCCGCGCACGAGCAGGGCATCATCCACCGCGACCTGAAGCCCGCCAACATCAAGGTCAAAGACGACGGCACGGTCAAGGTCCTGGACTTCGGCCTGGCGAAGGCGATGGGGCCTGACGGCGGATCGAACGCGGGCGTCGCCGGCGACGCGGCGATGAACTCGCCGACGCTCACCGCCCGCGCGACGGAACTCGGCCTCATCCTGGGCACGGCCGCCTACATGGCGCCGGAGCAGGCGCGCGGCAAGGTCGTCGATCGACGCGCGGACATCTGGTCCTTCGGCGTCGTGCTCACCGAAATGCTCACCGGCGAGCGGGCATTCAAGGGTGACGACGTCACGGAAGTGCTGGCCAAGGTCATCGAACGCGAACCGGATCTGTCGAAACTGCCCGGCTCGACGCCGGCAGAAGTGCGGAAGCTCATCGCGCGCTGTCTGATGAAGGACCCGAAGCAGCGTCTCCGGGACATCGGCGAGGCGCGCATCCTCCTTGATGAAGCCGCCACGACGCCGGCGTCCTCACGATTGACGCCGGTTCAAACAGCCGCGCCGGCGTCGCAACCATCCGGTCTCTTGCGCGTGCTGCCGTGGGGTGTCGCCGCGATCGCCGTGGCGCTTGCGGGTGTGGCGTGGTTCGGCCCCGCGTCAACATCGCGAGGCGCGGCGATTTCGGGTGCCGCGTCGGGCCCGACCCGACTGCAGATCGCTATGCCGCCCGGGGTCGATATGTACACGGCCGTGGGTTCCGCCTTCAGCCTCGCGCCCGAGGGGAAGATGCTCGCGTTCGTGGGCATACGCGGCGGCGTTCGCCAGGCCTTCATCCGGCGATTCGACTCGGATGACGTCACGCCGATCCGGGGGAGCGAGGGCGCGGTGTCGGTCGTGTTCTCGCCCGATAGCCGCGAGGTGCTCGTCGGAGCGTCGGACACGTCCCTTCGCCGAATTCGGCTGACGGACGGGTTCATGACCATTGCCGCGAAGAGTGCCACCGCCTACCTCGGCGGATGGCTCGCCGACGGACGCGTCGCCTACGCAACCGGCGGCCGACTGTTCGTGAGCGGCGCCAAGTCCGACGCCGAACCCAAACAGTTGACGCAGCCGACGGAAGGCTCAACATCCGTCGAAATGAACCCGGTCAACGTGCCCGGAGCGAATGCCATCGCGTTTGTCTCCGGCCAGCCGGAGTCGCTCGACTCGATGCGAATCGAAGTCCTGACGCTCGACGACGGCAAGCGCAAGCCCATCGTCGAGCGCGGGTTCGGGCCCGTGTTCACGAGCACGGGGCACCTCCTGTTCATTCGAGACGAAGACGTGCTCGCGGTGCGATTCGATGCGGCAAAGCTGGAGACCGTCGGCGATCCGGTTCGGGTCCTGAGCGGGCTCACGATCATCCGTACCCGAGGCGCGGCTCCGATGATGACGGTCGCGGCCAACGGCACGCTCGTCTACGCAGCGTCGGCCGCTACCCAGAGCGAGCTGGTCAGCGTTTCTCGCCAGGGATCCGAGCAAGTACTGCTGCGGATGGATCGGCCGGCCGGGAACCCCCGCATCTCACCTGACGGGCGCCAGATGCTTACCGAGGGCATCGGCCAGGGCCTCTGGCTGTTCGACCCCGGGCGCCGGATCGAATCAAGGATGACGGACCGTTCGCTGATGGCATCATTTCCGATCTTCGGACCCGGAGGGAAAGAGGTTGTCTATCGAGCGACGTCCGCCCTGATGCGCCAGCCCCTCGATGGCAGCACGCGGGCGGTGCCGATCGCCGGTTCCGGACCGAATCAGATGCCGACGTCGGTCACGGCAGACGGCACGAAGGTCCTGTACATCTTCATCGATCCGGTCACGTCCGGCGATATCTACGAGATCCCGATCGGAGGCGGAGCGCCGCGCGCGGTGGTCAAGACCAACGCGTACGAGGGCGGCGCGCAGGTATCGCCGGACGGCAAGTGGATTGTGTACGTGTCGAACGAACTTGGCGCGAACGAGATCTTCCTGCAGGCGTACCCGGCGTCCGCTCGTCGCGTGCAGGTCTCGTCGACTGGCGGCATCCATCCCACGTGGAACCCCAGGGGCGGGGAGATTTTCTACCGGCGCGGCGACGACATGATGTCCGTGCGCGTGACGTTCAATGCAACCGGCCCGGTCCTTGCCCCACCAGAAAAGCTGTTTACCGGCCGCTACAGTTTCGGCGGCGGCCTCACGATGGCGAACTATGCGGTGACGCCTGACGGCAGCAACTTCCTGATGATCAAAGACCAGCCGCGCGCGATCCTCAACGTCGTCCTGAACTGGCTCGACGAGGTGAAGGCAGCAGTGAAGTAGTCGGCGGTGGTCTCGAGCGCGAAGGTGCCCTTGAAACCGGCCGCCATCATGATTCGGATCGGCCCGGCACGATCTCGAGGTTGCGCGGGTCGCCGTCGCCGCTGCGCGGATCATGGCGTTGCCCGTCGTCGTCGATCCCAGCGGCGCCGGTCCTTCGCCCGACGGGCGGCAGATTGCGTTCGTCGGCGAACGGAACAGCGTCGTTGTCGTGGACGTCGCGCCCGACGGTAACCGGCTGCGCGTCAGCGCGCCACGGGAACTGTTCATCCAGCGGCAGCGGCGCGGCACCGTCGGATTCACGATGGACGCCCGCGCCGAGCGGTTCCTGCTGGTTGTTCCTCCCGTCCGCACGAGCGAGGCATCGAACGCGCCCCTGACCGTGATCGCGAACTGGCCGAGCCTGGTGAAGAAGACGAAGAAGAACTGATGAGGCTGGGCGCCCGGACTTCAGGCGCCGGCCACGTGCGGTCGCACCGACGCCACGGCGTCGCGGGCACCGTCGCGGGCAATGACGGCGTCGGACTCGCGGTAGAACGCCGACGGCGTGAGATCTTCGGCGCCGTAGAACGCCAGTTCGCGGTCGCGGCGGAGCGCGCGCGAGATGTCCGCGAGCCGATCGACATGCGGCGCCAGATCCTTCGGCAGCCGGTCGCGCTCGGCCAGGAGCACGTCCGCCACATCATGAATCCGCGGCGGCTCGACGCCCGAGGCCCGCAGCAGTCCCTTCAGCGTCAGCTCGACGATCTCCTGCGACTCGCGCACCACGTCGGCCTGCGGCGAGGCGCGTCGAACGTCACCGAGGCGACGCGCCATCGCGCCGTCACGGTCGTACCACACGATACCGTCGACCGCCGCCTCGCACCACACCGCCGTCGGCACCGCGCCGGCGGCGGATGGATGAACGAAGTGCGCGTCAATGGACCGGCCCTCGAAGCTGAGCGGCACCGCATCCCACTCGCGGTAGAGGTCGCGCGTCAGTGCGGTGTGCGAATCGACCACGATCAACACGTCGATGTCAGAGGTGGCGGCGGCTTCGCCGCGGGCCCACGAGCCCAGGACCAGGACCCCGGCCAGTTGATCGCCGAACACCGCGCGGGCGCGCGAGACGACGTCCGACCGCACCGCCGAAAAGCCATGCACATCGGCGGGCGCGCGAAGTCGCCGGACGCAGAACTCATTGAACGACAGGCCGGCGTCAGCCGCGGCCTTCACTAACGTCTTGTGCAGGTCGGCCGGCAGGCGCAGCAGCACACGGGCGATGCGCGGCGCTCTTCTCATTGATATCACCGTGACAGGCGATATGAAATCACGCTAAGTAACTCTCCCGAGACCATCAGCCCAGGGGCGCGAGGCACGTGATGGCCGCCTGGCCGCGCCGCCGTTTACTGTGCTCGTCAACTGGCGGTCGATCGCCGCCGAGGGCGTGCGCCCGGTGGATTCGCCCGGCGGGAGATGAGCCCGACTATTGCCGGGTCGCGAGCGCGTACGCGTCGAAGTACTTCTGCAGTCCCGCCGCGGTCGACTGATACTCGTTGGACCCGTGGAAGAAATCCACCACGACCTCGCGTGCCCGGGCCAGTTCGCGGAGGCGGGCCAGTGACTTTCGATGGCGCGGATCATCGAGCGTCAGATCGAACAACTCGAGCGCGCGCTCGAGCGCACCGCGCGCGAGTTCGTCATTCCGGTTGGACCATTTCGCAGCGCGGCTGACTTCACTGCCGATATTGCCGAGCTGGTCGGCCAGCGAAAGCTCCCACCATCGGCCCGCCGCGAGATCGCGATGCTGGATCCCGTTCATCGCCGCACCAGTGACTCCACCAGCGTCGTCACCTGCTCGCGAATTGCCGCGTCATCGATCCCGCGCGAGCGATTGCCGAACGACGGCCGCAGGTTGATCATCGAGTCGAATTCAAGCCAGTCGGGCCCGTCGAGCTGCGGGTAGAGGTTGATGCCCCAGAGATCGGTCTGCTCCGCGCCCTCGGCGAGGAAGGCGGCTTCCTGGTCGGCGTGCATGTCCGCATCGAGGAGGAGGACGCCGCGGCCCGGAACGAGCCGGCCAAGTTCTTCGCGGGTGATGGGATCGCTGGCGGTCACTCGGCGCATCTCGGTCAGGCATTCTACAGCGCGAAGTGACCACCTCCCGCCAGACGAATTGCGGCAGATCGGGCAGTCAGCGCCATATACTCTTGCCGCCTCATATGTCACCCGCCCCTGCGACTCGACTGCGCCGATACGAAATCCTCGCGCTGGCAATCACGGCGATTGGCGCGACGTTGACGGCCGGACAAACGAGTGGTGGACGCAATGGTCCCCCGCCCAGACCGCAAGGGCCGTGTGACATCTATGCCGCGGCCGGCAATCCGTGCGTCGCCGCGCACAGCACCACGCGCGCGTTGTACGCGAATTACAGCGGTCCCCTCTACCAGGTGCTGCGGCAGTCGGACGGCCGGACGCTGGACATCGCCGTCGTCCAACCCGTGACCGCGCCGATGCCTGATGCTGGCGGATATGCGAATGCGGCCGCGCAGGACGCCTTCTGCGCGCACACGTACTGCTGGATCGTCAAGATCTACGATCAGTCGCCGAAGCACAACGACCTGACGCAGGCGCCGCGCGGCGGATTCAGCGGTCCGGCGATGGGCGGATTCAACAACGTGCCGATCGCCGACATGGCGCCGGTGACGATCATGGGCCATAAGGTCTACGGCGTCTTCATCGAGCCCGGCATGGGCCTGCGCGACGACGATCCGGTCGGCACCGCGGTCGACGATCAGGCCGAAGGACAGTACTGGGTCATCAACGGTCTCCACTACAACTCCGGCTGCTGCTTCGACTACGGCAACGCCGAGATCGACAGTCGCGACGACGGCAACGGCACGATGGAGACGACGTACTACGGCAACGCGACCGGCTGGTATCACGGTCCCCCGCCCGGGCCGTGGATCATGACCGACCAGGAGAACAACCTCGTCGGCTGCGTCAACCCCGGAAGCACATCCAAACTCTGCGACCTGCCCACCATCACCTGGCGGTTCGTCACTGCCACGGCCGATGGCGAACCGCACCACTGGCGATCGATGGGCGGCGACGCGCAGACCGGCGATCTGAAAGTGATGTTCGACGGCCCGCGCATCAACGCCAGCTACGATCCGATGCGCAAGCAGGGCGCGATCCTTCTCGGCAACGGCGGCGACAACAGCGTCGGCTCGCAAGGCACCTTCTATGAAGGCGCGATGACCGCTCCGAATACCTTTCCGACACTGGACACGAATCAGAAGGTCCACGCCAACGTCGTCGCGGCCCGGTACGACGTGGCGTGGGTCAGCATCAAGCCCGCGATTGCCGTCGACGCGCCTTTACCCGCCGAAGCTTCAGCGACGGCGGGTCCGGGACTCCAGACATTCTCGCCAGGCTCGTCGCAAGACACGACCGTGACGTTCACGAACACGACTGCAACGCCGGTGAGCGGCGTCGAGTTGAGCCTGTCCGTGCCCAGAGGATGGACGGCCGTCGTTCAAGGCACGGCCAAGACATTCGCG
>DASUGM010000325.1:0-15236 GCA_036274055.1 Vicinamibacterales bacterium
AGCCAGGCGAGCGATCGAGAAGACCACGCCCACCAGCACAACGAAGCCGAGAACGAAGCCGCCGAAGCCGAGCAGCAGCCGCGAGGAGTTCTCCGGGAGCTGCGGTGCTTCAATGGTCACGACGTTGGACAGCGTCGGCGCCGAGTTCGCCAGCCACTGCAGCCACGATCCAGCCCAGCCGAGGACCGGTCCCGAGAACGCGACCGCAATCGCGAGCGCGCAGGCGAGCGTCGCGTACTGCACGACCAGGATCGGCCGCGACGCGCGCTGCATGTTTTCTGCCCGGGCGCGCATCTGCGAGCGGTACCACACCACCGAGGCGTCGGGGACGCGGACGTCCACGGCCGGCGTCGATTCGCGGAGTGCGACGATCGCGGCGGCGGCCGCGGCCAGATCCGCGCAGACTTCGCAAGTGTCGACGTGGGCGCGCAGCGCGGCGTCGGCGCGCGCCGGCCACTGATCGATCGCGACCAGGTCGAGCACGTCGGCTTCGCGCGGGCACGAGGGCGTGCTCAGCATCGGCTTCATCGCCCCTCCGTCGCGTCGGTTTCCACCTGCCGACCTCGGCCGGTGCCCGGGCGGCCGAGCAGGCCGGCGAGCCGCTTGCGGGCGCGGAACAGCAGCGGCTTGACGCTGCCGGTGCCGACGCCAACGACTTCGGCGATTTCCTTGTGCGAGGCGCCCTGCGCGTAGGCCAGCCAGAGCATCGCCCGGTCGCGCGGCGCCAACTGAGAAATCGCCCGCGTCAGATCGATGCTGCCGACGCGCGCGGCTTCGGCGTCGGGTGACGGCACTTTGGCGTCGGTGGTCTCGTCGTGCGTCACCGTCGCCGGCTGCGTTTGGGTCCGCCGGAACCGATCGCGCGACAGGTTGGTGGCGATTCGGAACAGGTAATGACGCCGGTGCGATTCGGTTTCGAGCGCGACGCCGGCGCGAAGAAAGCGGTAGTAGGTTTCCTGCAGCAGGTCGTCGGCGGCGTTGCGGTCGCCGGTCATCCGCTGCAGGTAGACCCAGAGCATCCGCGACGTCCGCTCGTAGAACCCGCGGAAGGCGTCGTCGTCCATCTGGAGCGCTACGTTGTCGGCCGCGTCGAGGACTGCACTTGTCGCCTCGATGTCGGTAAACGTCACGTCGCGAAGGCTCATGCTCTTCAGTCCTGCCTAGTCAGTCTTGGTAGCGGGCGTGCGCTTCTCGAACAGTCCCAGCCGCTGCGACAGCACGTAAGACACCGTCGCCGCCAGCGCGAACCCGATGCCGATGGAAATCGCCAGCGTGCCGATCGCCATCATCATCTGCGCGACCTCTTCGACCATCTGGCCCTTGATGAAGAGGAATCCGATGCCGGCGCAGGCCAGCACCAAACCCGCCTGGATCGACCAGAGAATACGAGAAAACGGGGCAGAAATGTTCGCGGAGCCGTTCACACCGTTCATGTCTACAGCCACAGGGGCGGCCTTCAGGAAGTGGGAGCCGGCCGGAGACTGCACGTAGGCCAGCAGTTCGTCATTCGAAGAGAAGCGCTCGAGCAGGCGGCTGTGCACTTCGGTCTGGACCTTGGTCGCGCGGATCCAGCGGCGATGCCCGACGACGTAGCGGACGAGCCAGGTGAGCGTGTAGGTGACGACCAGGAACACACAGAAGAAGAACAGGCCGTCCACCGTGTTGCGCCACATGTTGATGGTCTCGGCGCGCAACTGCGTGGCGGCGTCGCGCGGCTCGTAAGAGTTGCCGTACTCGTCGACGTAGCTCAGGAAATAGCCCGAATACCGCGGGATTTCCGGGTGCATCTTGAGGAACTCGGCCAGCGCCGGATAGGACGCCATGTAGGTCGGGTTGGTCATCAGGGTCGCGTCGAGCTTGAGCACGCGGCCCAGCGCCGGCGGATAGCGGCGCATGACTTCACGAAAGTCCTTCCGGGTTTCTTCGGCGTTCTGCAGGTCGAAGGGCGGTTGGACGGCCTGGCTGCGCTCAACCGGTGGTTGGGGCAGACGTGGCGGGGCCTGGGCTGCGACGCGGCCGTCAAAAGCCGAACAAACGGCGAAAACCGTCAAGACCGAGGCAAAAATCCGGGATCGAATCATCCGAACAGCTCCTTCACTGAGCTATTACGGGCACGTTCCCGGCAGGTGAACGCTCGAGACTCCGGCCCCCGCTGCCGCGGGCGTCTTAGCGCGGCCCGTATGGCGAATCCGGGAAGGTCACGAGGCGAGGGCGGTGGCGATCGAAGCCGTCGAGCTCGAGCAGCCACGCGCCGATGCCGGCGGCGCCCTGCATCCAGCCGGTCTGCGCGGTGAGATTGGTCGGCTGGACGCGGTTCTCGGCGTGGATCCAGCGCGTGCCCTGATCGTCGCGGGTCGCGCGCGTCAGCAGTTCAGCGGTGACCCGGCGCGCGAACGCGAGCGCATCGGGGTCGCCGGTGGTGCGATGCATCGCCAGGAAGAATCCGCCGACGCCGGCCGAGCCGCAGCACTGGCCGACGTTGTTCCAGAAGCCGGGCGTCTGCTTCTCGGGCACGCCGCTGGTGCTGATCCCGCGCGCCGCCTTGCGCACCCAGTCCTTCCAGCGCGCGTCGCCGGTGATCTCGCCGAGCCGCTGATACAACCGCGCTGTGCCCGCCGGCCCGTGGCACCAGCCGAGGTAGAAAAGATCGAGTCCGTCGGCTTCCGGTTCGTGATGGAACACGAGGCAGACGTCGCCCTCGGTCTTCGCGACCGTCAGCAGATAGGTCGCGCCGGCCAGCGCCGCGTCGAGAAATGCCTTGTCGCGGGTGTCTTTGTAGAGCGTCGCCAGGAAATAGGCGACGCCGCCGGTGCCGTGCGAGAAGTTCGGGTACAGCCGCGTCGGCGTCGCCGGCGTCATCGCCCACTTCACGCCGCCGCCGTCGTGCGGGATCGTCTGCGCGAGTAAACGGCGGCCCGCAGCCGCGGCGAGATCGCGCGCGTCGGCACGATTCAAATCGCGCGCGGCCGAGAGCAGATACAAGCCGACGCCCGACGTGCCCGAGATGATGTCGCTCACCGGCGACCATTCGACGCCATTGCCGACCGGCTTCGCCATCGTCTTGATGCGATCGACGACGCGATTGGCGGCGTCACGGTATTTGGGATCCTTCGTGACTTTCCAGACTTCGGTCAGCGTGAAGCCGATGCCCGCGAGCCCGGTGTAGAGTCCCGCCGACGGTTCGGCGTCGACGCGCGTGATCAGCCAGTCGGCGCCGGCCCGCGCGGTCGCGAGATCGGCGGCGTCACGCGTCGCATTGTGCAACTCGAGAAAAAACAGAACGACGCCCGGCGTCCCCGAGTAGAGCGTCGCGTCCGGCTGCGCGTTCGGCGCCGCCGGCGTTCCCGCCCACGCGCGCGCCTCGCCGACGGGAATGGCCGTCGATCGCAGCCACTTCGCCACTGACTTGGCTTCGTTGACCAGATCCGGACGCGCCTGCGGGGCCGGCGCGGTCCCAATGAACAGACAAAGAGCGGCGATCGCCAGCACGCGTGACATGCGGGCATTCTAGGCCGGGCGGCGCAACTTCGCCTCGCAAAGTCATCGCCAGGCTTAACAGTCTGTTGACGCCGATTTAATGACCCGGCGCAGTTGATTCCCTAGAGTATCTTGGGAAGAGGATTCCCGACAAATGCGTCATTCCATTACTGCGTTTATCGCCGTCGCCGTCGTCACCGTAACGGCGACAGTCGTCGCCCAGCGCCCAACGAAGATCGACGCGCCGCAGGCCGGCGTCACGGTGCCGATGGGCAATTTGGGCGGCCGCCCGGTTGTTGACGTCAAGATCGACGGCCAGGTGCATTCGATGATTCTCGACACTGGTGCGTCGCGCACTATCATCGATCCGGCATTCCTGAACGGACGGGGCGACTCCGGCGCACTTCCGGCTCTGGGGATTGGCGCACTCACCGTCTACGATCTCCCGACCGGCTATCAACGGCTCCAGAGCGTCAGTGGGTCCGCAGGCATGCCCGGCGTCTTATCAGCCGGCGCGTTTCCCGGTTATCTCCTGACGCTGGACTACCCGGGCAAAACGATCTCAATCGTTCGCGGCACGCTGCCGGCCGCTGATGGCAAACGCATCTTCGAATACGACGCGTCGCACATTCTTCCCGTTGTGCCGGTGGTCGTGGCCGGCCGCACGTGCGTGATTCACGTCGACTCAGGCGCGCCGACCGGTGTGATGTTGCCGATGCACTACGCCAAAGAGCTGCCGCTCGTGAGCGAGCTGACGCCCGCAGGGCACGCGCGCACGGTGGCCGGCGAGTTCGATGTCTTCGCCGCGCCGGTGAAGGGCGCGATCACGCTCGGCGAATTCACGCTCGACGTGCCGTCGGTTCGCTTCAGCGATCTCCGTCCCGGTCCGATGCCAGGCATCGGCCACATCGGCGGCGAAGTGCTGAAGACATTCCGCTTGACGTTCGACTCCGCGAACCGGCGGCTGCGGTTCGAGCGATAGGTCACGTCGAGCTGAGGACGAAACCTGCCAAGAGCGGATTCACAGGGAGAAGCACGAGGCTCGCGTCACCGGCCCTGCAGAATCAGCCACGCGGAGATCACCCCGAGCGCCGTCGCCACGATTCCGACGAACGCCGCAACGATCTTGCCGGTACGCCTCGGCATCGGCGTATGGCCTCCCTTGTAGTAGACGACCCGATCGCCAGTAGCCCAGTAGAACGCGAGCGTCGCAAGCAGGAAGCAGAAGATCGGATCGATCCACTTCAGCATCGTCGTTCGATTATCGTGTCGATCCACCGGGAGTCGCACGAGAAGATCTTCGTCTCGTGGTTTTCTCGGCCTTCTCCCTGTGAATCCGATCTTGGCCGCGGCGCGAATTGTCGGGTCAGGAAAAGCAAAAGGCCCAGGCGGGCGAACCCGCTTGGGCCTTGGGCCTGTTCCCGTGGGCCTGTTTTAGTCGAACGCCGCCCCGACCAGGATCTTGCGGATGCAGAGCCATGGCGAGCCGTGCGAGATGCTGTTGGTCTGCGTCGGCTGGCCCTTGGCGTCGCCGCCGGTGCCGTGCATCTGGTACTCGCTCGGGCCGGTGACGGCGTCGAGATTGCCCCAGAAGTCGGTGGTGATCGCGTTGTAGGTCACGTTGGTGACCGCGCGCGTGATCTTGCCGTTCTTGATCTCCCAGAACGCGTGGCCGCCGAACTGGCCGTTGTAGCGCTGCTGATCGATCGAGTAGCTGCCGCGGCCGTCGATCATCACGCCGTCCTTGACGCTGGCGATCATCTCGGCGAGCTTCGGCGAGTTGGCCGGGCCGGCGGTGAGGTGGACGTTCGGCATCCGCAGGAACGGGTAGTCGCGCCACGAGTTTGCGAACGTGCAGCCGCGGCTCTCTTTTTCGCCGAGGAAATGCGCAGTCTCGCGGTTGGTCTGCAGGCCGACGAGGATGCCGTCCTTGACGATGTCGAACTCCTTGTTCTTGACGCCGTCGTCGTCGTAGCCGCAAGAGCCGAGCCCCGAGTCGATCTTGCTGGCGTGGATGTTGAAGTGCTTCGATCCGTACTTCAGCTTGCCGATGTCGCTGATCTTCACGAAGCTGGTGCCCGCGTAGTTGGCTTCGTAGCCGACGACGCGATCGAGCTCGGTCGGATGCGCGACGATTTCGTGAATCGTCAGCATCGCGTGCGACGGTGAGAGGATCAAATCCTTCAGGCCGGAGCCGCCGAGCGGTTTCGCGGTGCACATCTCGACCGCGTCGGTCGCGGCCTTCTCGGCGTCGGCGAGCAGGTAGCTGTTCTCCGCGAACTCCCAGCCGCCGCAGCCGGCGACACCCGGATAATTCCGTGTCCGCGTCACGTCGCCGACGCGCGCGGTCACGCTCAGCGTCGGCGTCGTCGTGTAGGTTTCCTGCTCGATGTAGCTGCCTTCGCTCGACGCGAAGTACTTCCAGTCCCAGCTGTGGCTCACGCCGGCGTTGACCTGAGTCACGCCCTTGACCTTGCTCGCCTTGTCGACGATCGCCTGCGCCCAGGCCTGCTTGTCGGTCTGCGAGACCGTGGCCGGATCCTTGACCATCGGCGTCACGAAGTTGTCGATGTAGGCCGGGACAGGCGCCAGGCGCACGTCGGTCTTCTTCGCGATCGCGCTGGCGCGCGCGACTTCGGTCGCGAGCCTGGTGATGCGGCGAATCTCGTCTTCGGTGACGATCGGACTGCTGGCAAAACCCCAGACGCCGCTGTGAATCACCCGGACGCCGAAGCCGCCGGCGCTGATGTCGGCATCGGTCGCGGGAATCCCGCCGCCGCCGCGTCCGCCGCGGCCACCACCACCGCCGCCGCGTCCGCCGCCTCGACCGCCTCGGCCTCCCCCGGGGAAGCCTCCGGCCGCGTCACCGCCGCCCGCGGCGGCATTGGCGTTGAACGTCGCGTTGCCGCCGGGGATGTTCGCCGATGTCGTGAACCGCACGTCGGCGTAGCTGCAGCCCGCCAGCTTCGCTTCGCCGAGGACGATGTCGGACAGTCCCTTGAACTTGGACTGCCTGACGTTGCCGCGCGGCGACTGCGCCAGCAGGTTCGCGATCAAATCGCCCGACGTGAAGGCGACGCCCGCGACGCCGGCGGCGCCGACGGTCTTGATGAATTGGCGTCTTGATGTGGCCATAAAACCTTGTCCCTGTCTCCGTTGGCTCAGGACTCAAGGCCCAGGGCTCGGTGCTCACTATTCTCTGAGCCGTAAGCCGTGAGCCGTGAGCCTATTGGTAAGCGGCCCCGACGAGGATTCTCCTGATGCGAACCCACGGCGCGCCGTGCGAGACGCTCTGGCTCTGCGTCGGCTGGCCCTTGGCGTCGCCGCCAAGGCCGAATTGCTGCCAGTGTTCCTTGCCCGAGATCGCGTCCATGTTGCCCCAGAAGTCGGTCGTGATCGCGTTGTAGGTGACGTTGGTGACGGCGCGCACTTTCTTCCCGTTCTTGATCTCCCAGAACGCGCCGCCGCCGAACTGGCCGTTGTAACGCTGCTGATCGATCGAGAAGCTGCCGCTGCCCTCGATGAGCACGCCGTCCTTGGTGTCGGCGATGATCTGTTCGGGCGTCGGCGATCCTGCCGGGCCGGGCTCGAGATGCACGTTGGGCATCCGCAGGAACGGATAATCGCGCCACGTCGTCGCCTGCGTGCAGCCGCGGCTTTCCTTTTCACCGATGAAGTGCGCGGTTTCGCGGTTGGTCGACAAGCCGACGAGAATACCGTCGCGCACGATCGGGAACTGCGTCGTCTTGACGCCGTCGTCGTCGTAGCCGATGGTCGCGCGTCCACCGGGACGGACCTTGTCGCCGGTGATGTTGAACAGCTTCGAGCCGTACTTCAGCTTGCCGATATCGCTGACCTTGCAGAAGCTCGTGCCGGCGTAATTGGCTTCGTAGCCGACCACGCGATCGAGCTCGGTGGGGTGGGCGACGATCTCGTGAATCGTCAGCGCCAGATGCGACGGCGTCAGGATCAGATCCATCGTCCGCGGCTGGATTGGTTTGGCGGCGGCGATCTCGATGGCTTCGTCGACGACCTTGTCGACGTTGGCGTTCATCCGATCGATCTCGACCAGTTCCCAGCCGCCGGTGCCGCCGGGAATGGCGAGGTTGCGCGAGCGGGTCACGTCGCCGCGCTTGGCGTTGACGCTGAAGCTCGGCGAGGTGCTGAGAATCTCCTGCTCGATATAGGAGCCTTCGCTCGACGCGAAGTACTTCCACTCGGTGCTGAAACCGACGTTGGCGCTGGCGCTGACGACGTCCTTGTGCTTGATCGCGGCGTCGACCACGGCCTGGAGCGCGCTCTGTTTGTCCGACTGCGACATCTTCGCGGGATCGATATCCAGCTGCGTTTTCCAGTAGACCTGGTAGGCGGGCGTCGGCGCGAGCCGGACGTCGGTCTTCTTGGCGATCTGGCTGGCTTTCGCGACTTCGATCGCGACCCGCGAGATCCGCCGGATTTCGTCTTCGCTGACGATGGGGCTGCTGGCGAAACCCCAGACGCCGCCGTGAATGACGCGGACCCCGAAACCGGCCGCGCGCGGTGTGCCGTCGGGCATATCGCCCTGTTCACCGCCGCCAAAGCCGCCGCGTCCGCCAAATCCGCCACCACCCCGGCCGCCACCGCCGCCTCGTCCACCGCCGCCGCCCCGTCCGCCGGCAGCATCCGCGGTGACCGACGGGTCGTTGGTGGCAAAGGCGTTGACGCCAGGCAGTCCGAGATTGCGCGTGAAGCGGACGTCGTAGTACGAGCAGCCGGCTTTCTTGCATTCGTCGAGCGCGATGTCGGCAAGGCCCTTGAACTTCGATTCCAGGACGCGGCCGATCGGCGACTGCGCCAGCAGGTCGCCGATGACGTCGCTCGTGTAGAGCAACACCGCGCCGGCCGACATGCCTTTGATGAATGTTCTGCGTGAAGTGCTCATGATCCTTGTCAGGCCCTCGGCACTAGGCCCTCGGCCCTAGTGGTTCTTATCGCTCAGCTCGCTCCGACCAGGGCCCAGGGCCCAGGCCCTAGGGCCCAGTGCCTCTTGCCCCGGCCAACAATCAGACTGCCGGGGAAGCTGAGGTCATGTAGAAATCCTCGATCCGCATTGGCGGGACCAGCGCGGTGCCGCCGCCGTCGTAGGACTCGCCGGTGTGAATCGGCACGGCTTTCCCGACTGCCGAGATGTTGTTGTAGGCGACCAGCGGCGACATGTTCCAACGAAAGTTCTGCACCGGTCCGACGATCTCGCCCTTTTCGATCAGGAACAGGCCGTCGCGGGTCATGCCGGTGTTGAGCAGCGGCTGACCTTCGGCGGGAACGCCGCGGATGTACCAGAAGAACGTCACCAGCAGGCCGCGGCGCGTGTCTTTCACGAGATCCGCGATCGACTTGTCGCTGCCGCCGAGCGAGAGGCTCATGTTGACGCTGGCCGGCTGGCCATTCGCGAAGTTCTTGAGGATGCCGTTCTCGACCCAGGTCACCGGCGCCGCGGGCCGGTTGTCCTGCAGGATCGGCGTCTGGCGCAGAATCGGGTTGCCGATGTCGCTCTTCAGCGTGAACAGCTCGCTGAAGATCTTGTCGCCCGGTTTCTTGCCGTTCATGAAGCTGTTGCCGCCACCGCCGCCGAATCCGCCGCCGCCACCGCCGCCGCCGGGGCCGCCCTGGCCGCCGCCCCCTGGCCCGCCGCCGGGCTGGTTGAAGATGCCGGTCATCAGCGAGAGCAGACGCGCGTTGGCGCGCGGCTCGAGGATGACCGTGTAGCGTCCCGGCTCGATCGCCTTCGCCTTGCGGCTCCGCAGCGCTTTCTCCGACGCGATCTCGGTGATCTCCGTCGGCTTGATCATGCTGATGTCTTTGATGCCGGTGATGCCCGCCCAACCTGAACCGCTGCCATCCGGCATACGGCAGGTGAGCACGAAGCCCGCTTCGGCCGACCGGTAATACGCGAACAAGCCCTTGGTGTTCGCCGTGAGGTTGGTCTGATCCGTCTTCGGGATGTACCCCGATCCGACCGTGCCGCGCTTCTCGTTGATGTCGAGGCTTTCCTTGACCATCATCGCGCGCTCGCGCGGGCCGAAGTTCACGCCGCTCGGCAGCGCCGCATCGACCGGAATGTAGGTCTGCGCGCCCAGCAGTTCCGGCAGATTCGGCGAGTCCGGCCGCGACTTCGCCGTCTCGATCGCTTCGTTGATCGTCGACTGCAGCGACGCGTCGCTGAAATCACGCGTCGTTCCCGACGCCGTCTTCTGCCCGACGCGGACGTTGATCGTCACCGAGCGGTCGTACTGCACGAGATTCACCGTGATCGATGAATTCGCCCAGCGCGTGCCCGAGCGCTCCGATCCGGTGAGGTCAACCTCGACCGCGTCGGCGCCCTTCGCCATGTTGAAAATCTTATCGGTGATAGTTTTGGCTTCTTCGCGGGAATACATACGCGCGAAGCTTATTGCTGTACGGAGGCCAGATCAAAGCGAAAAACGCTCACGCTGAGACGCAGAGGACGCCGAGACGCGGAGGGAAACATGCCCCGATCGCCGTCGTATTAAGCCTGATCGTCCTCTGCGTCTCAGCGTCCTCCGCGTCTCCGCGTGAAACTCTGCGTCTGGCTACGCCAGATCGCCCCGCCGCCTGAGCCACCATTCGGCGCCCAGCAACAGAGCAAAGGGGAGTATCCACCAGCCGTTGCGCATCGGGTGCCAGCGCTCTGACCGCTGCGAAGGATGCGCCAGCTGATCGACGGCAGCGAGCAACGCTGCGGCGTCGGGAGCGTCGAGCGTCGTCCCGCCGCGCGAGGCTGCCCAGGCCTGCGCCAGTTCGCGATTGTCCGGCGTCGGGCGCTTCGCCCCGGTCACGACGATAAACGGCACGCTCGTAGTGTGAGTGCCATCGCTGACGTCGATTCGATACGTGCCAGGTGTGGACGGCGCGCGCACCGACGCGGTGAACCGGCCCGGGCCCGCAGGCCACAACCGGACGGGCGAGCTCGCAGATCCGCTCCGCAACTCGGCATTGACTCGCGTTTCGACGCCGGCGCCGCGGATCGTCGACAGCGCGACATCCCGGATAGTGACGTCGAGCGTCGTTTCATCTCCAGGCCCGATCGCGGCCGCGCTCAGTTGCGCTCCGAGGGGCGGTGGCGTCGCGTCGGCGGCGCGCCCGACGACGTCGCGCCAGAACGCGTCAAACGCCGACGACTCGGGCGCACCGCGATAGCGCCACGCGTCGAGCATGCCGCTGAGGATCAACCGGCCGGCCCCGATCGGCACATTGACGACGATCGGCCGGCGAGCTGCGCCGGCGCCGACGGTTGCGCCAACTTCGGCGGCAGCCGGAACCGACGTCGGGGCCGCAAACTCCGATCCGCGCAGCCCCGCCGTCGTCGTTCCGTCCCCGACGGCAATCGCGATCGGTGCCGCCGATTGCGTCTCGGTCCACTGGGGCAATCCGGCAAGCGCGCCCAACGGTCCCGCGTCGTTGCGATCCATGAGCGCGACAACCGCGCCGCCGTGTCCTCGTGCGAAGACCGCGAGCGCAGCGGCGTCGTCGCGCGACAGCGCGTCCGGGGCGCCGACGACGATGGCGTCGAAGCGATCGAGGCCGGCGCTGCTGTCGAGAGAGACCGGCGCGTCGGCAGACGCCGCGGCGACGCCCGTCGACGTCGTCGTGCGCGAGGTGACGCGGAAGCGCGCGTCGGCTTCAAGCGCGCGGCGCACGAATGTCGACATCCACGACGGCCGGCGATCGAACACCAGGATCGACCAGGTGCGATCGTCGACGTTGACCGCAAGATCGGCGAACGCGCGCGGTTCGCTGCCGGCGATCGCGGCCGACACCCGCGCCGCAACCGGCCCGCGGGCGACCGGCACGAATGACAGGTCGATCACCGGCGGCACGCCGGCAGGCACGTCCTTCTCGACGCGGTCGACGACTGCGCCCGACACCTGCAGGGCCACGACAACGCGTGCCGCGCGGTCCTTGATCGCGCGTAACTCGACGCGCACCGGCACACGAGACTCGAACGACGCCCGCGACGGCGCCATGACGCGCGCGATCGCGACGCCGGGGCCGGCAGGCGGCACGACGACGATGGCCGGGGTGGTGATCGCTGCCGCGTGCGGCGGCGGCGCATCGCCGGTGACGATCGTGAGCGCGGCGTCGGCGCTCGCTCCTCGGACCACGGTGTGATGCGTCGCCAGCACCGCGCCAACGGCGTCGGCGGCATTGACAAGGGCGTTGGGCGCTGTCGTATCGATCAGCGAGATCGTGACCGGCGCCGTGCGCTCCGAGGTCAGCGCCGGATCGATCGCGCCGAGCACTGCAATCAGGATCGCGATCGATCGCAGGAGCGGCCGGATCATTTGCCGCCGCCCGGCTTTCGCAGCGCATCGTCGAGCGCGCCGCGAAGCGCGGCGCCGGAAAGATCGGCGCCGGTGACCGGCGCGGGCGGGAGGCGCTGACGGACGACGGCCGCGAGGGCGGTGGCGGCGCGGTCGAGCCGGGCGCGGACGTCGTCTCGCGGGCCGGACGTCATCAGCGTCGCGGCCGCCGAGAGCTCGGTCGCCACCGGACGGAACGCGCCGTCGACGGCGGCGAGGCGGAACAGTTCCTGCGCCGCGTTGGACATCTCGGCCGCGTGGGCGCGCGAGAACGTCGTCACCCGCGACACCTCGAGCGTGTCGGCAAGCACCTGCCTCGCCACGGCACGCGTCGCATCGGCGTCGGCCGCGAGCGCCGACCGCGGGCCACGCGCGACGTCGGCGAGCGTTCCTGACAGACGGCGGGTCATGTCGAGCTGCTCCCGCTTCGACAACGCGCGCAGGATCAACCGGTTCTTCGAAAACGCCCGTTGCAGCGCCGCCAACGCGTTTTTCTCGATCGGCAGGGCGGCGTCGACGGCGCCGGCAGTCAGCGCCCTCGCCGCCTGGCTCATCAGGCGGATCGCGCGCATCACGTCCAGGCGCCCGCTGGTGCCCAGCCGCCCCTCCTGGATTTCGTGTTCGTTCTCCGCTTCGACTTCCTCGTCTTCGACCTCGCCGCCCATCATGAAGACGAACTCGGCGCGCACCGTCCGCTGCTCGGCCGCGATCGTCAGCGCGCCGTCGGTGAAAGCGTCGGCCGCCAGCTTCGGTTTGGCCGCGAGCAGCCGCTCCGTCTTGACGATGATCATCTGCTGGCTGAGCGCGTATTTCTCGCGCAGATCATCGACGGCAAAGCCGTCTGCGGCGACTTCGGTCGGCGACATCAGCTCGATCAGGAACGCGTCGGACTCGACCGGCGCGCGGCCGGGGCGATGATCGGTCGCCACCGCGCGATACACGATGACGTCGCCGGGCTCCATCGCCAGCGGGTCGAGCTGCCAGAGCGCGCGTCCGGTCCACGACTTGCCGTTCGTCCGCGTCAGCGTCAGCGGCACTTCGCCGTTCTTGAACGTGAAGTTCTCGCCCGATCCGGTGGCTTTCGTGTACTTCAGCGTCAGCGACGCGAGCGCGAGGTCATCGTCGGCGGCGACGCCGATCTCGAGGCTGCGCCGCGGCTCGTTGACGAAGAGGTCCTTGCCCGGTGTGACGATTCTGACGACCGGCACGCGATCGGGTATCACCGTGAGCGGCATCAATCGCCGGTCGCCGGCGTGGCCGTCGGCGGCACGCGGCTCGATCGCGATGAACCCGGGCGCGGCGGCGTCGATCTCGACGGCGAAGTCGCCGCTCGCCTGCGGCTGAATGATGGTGGCGCCGGCGAGGGTCGTCACCATCAGCGTGGTCGCGTTCGCGGTGATGCGCAGCGCAATCCGGCTGCCTTCGAGGGCGGTCAGGCGATCGGGATCCGTGAGCACTTCGGGCGGAATTCCCGTGTAGGCCGGAGACGTCACCGTGACGGTCAGGCGACGCAGTTCGGCCGCCGCCGGATCGACGACCCGCAGCCCCGGCGCCTCGGCGCGGGCTTTCAGCAAGGTCGCGCCGGCGACGAGCGCCAGCGCCACCGCCACGGCAGCGACGTCGCGTCCGATCGGCACGAGCGACGCCGGCGTGACGGTCGTCAGGGCTTTGAGCGCATCGGCGTGCACGCGCGCGCTGACGTCGTCACGCACCTCGCGATCGCCGCGCGCGATTTCGGTCGACGTGAAGACGACGTTCTGGCAGGAAGGAACGCGCGCCTCGACCGCGAGCGCGACCCGATGACGTCGTTGCCGCGCCCGCGCGAATGCCAGGACCGCGCCGATGATGGCCGGTACCGTCACTGCGGCTGCCGGCGATGCGATCAGTGTCGAGCGCATGCCGATCGCGATGAGCACCGCGCCGGCGATGAGCCCGGCGGCGACGCCGCGCAACACCGACTGCAGCGCCGACCGTCGCCAGATCTTCCGTAGCCGTGCCTCGACGGCGGCGGCGTCAGGCCACACGCGCACGCGGCACCTCCGTTGTCGCCGGCGCCACCGGCGCCGTGCGCCGTCGCATCCAGGTCTCGACGATCAGAAGCAGGAGCGCCATCACCCAGACCCAGCGGCCGTCGGAATCGGTGGCGCCGCCGCTGCCGATCGGCGCCGGCGATGCCGGTCGCGACCAGCGCAACAGTTGGTCTGACGCGATCGTTTCCGGCTCCTGCTCACCCACCGGCACGCTGGCCGCCGACGCGCGGGCGACGGCGCGGACCAGCGCCGCGGAAAACAGGTCGCCGGGAGCGGTCAGCGAAAAGAACATCAGCGTCACGCCGCCGGCGCGATGGGCGGCGCCCGCGACCAGGCGCGGCTTGCCGGCGGCGTCCTCGAAGATCACCGAGACGCCGCCGGGCGCCGTCGGCGGCCCGGTGACGGCGGGCGCGGCGCCGGCCAGGCGCGAGAGCGTCGCGTCCGATCGGACCGCCGCGACGACGTCGAACATCCATGGCGCGTCGATGGCCTGCGTCGATTGCCAGAGGCCGATTTCGTTGGCCGCGCCTGGAAACGCAATCTGGATACTTCGATCATCGAACGCCGCCGGCGGCGGCGCGTCGGCTTTCGCCGCGGCGACGGTGGCCTCGACGCGCGCGGCATCGGCAGGCGCGCTCAAGATCGTGATTGATGACGGCGCTTCCGGCTCGCCGAGCGGCTGCCATTGCACCGCAGTGGCAGCGGCCGTCAACGTGACCCTGCCGAGCAGTTGTTTGCCGGCCGCATCGCGGCCCGTCGCCGATCCGATCGTGGCCGGCCTGATCGGAATCGGCGTCAACGTCAGTCCCACGTGGGCCGGCACCGCCGCGACGTCGGCGTCGTCGAGGGCGCCGCGCTGAAAATCGGAAAACGCGATGATCTCGTGGGTGCCGGACTGCGTCGCCAGCCAGCCGAGCGCCGCGGGCAGCGCCGTGTGCAGCGCTCCGGCTTCGACGACTCTGGTCACGCTGGCGCCGGCGGCGGCGGCCGCCGCGAGGGCGCGGCCCTCGTCCAGCGCGGTCCGGCCCGGGGCGACGAGCCGGGTCATGCTGACGCTCGAATCGACGACCAGTGCGCGGGCGATCGCCCCGCTCGTCGGTGCAACCGTTCGTGGCCACCACGGTTGCGCCAGCGCGGCGACCGCGGCGGCGATCAGGGCGATTCGGACCGCCAGCAGGGGAAGGTCGGTCAACCGGTGTCGGCGCGACGGCAGCGTCGGCGCGAGCTTGACGAAGCGTAACGTCGGGAAGGGAAGCCGGCGCGGCGTACGCCGTCCGATCAGGTGCACGAGGATCGGGATCGCGACGGCGGCGATGCCAAGCCACGCCAGCGGGTTGCGCCAGATCATCAAGCGCTCGTTTCGCGCGTC
>DASUGM010000326.1:0-5766 GCA_036274055.1 Vicinamibacterales bacterium
TGCTCGAGCACGGCCGCGAAGAACGCGGCGGCGACCTCGCCCGACAACAGCCGGTCGCGATTCTTGGTGAACGTCGTCGGCGTCCACACCGCATCATCCATCGCCAGGCCGACGAACCACCGGAAGAGCAGGTTGTACTGCAATTGCTCCATGAGCAACCGCTCGCTGCGCACGGAGTACAGCACCTGCAGCAACAGGGCCCGCAACAATTGCTCGGGTGGAATCGACGGCCGCCCTGTGGTCGAGTACATCGCCTCGAACCGCGCATCGAGCGATCGGAGCGCGACGTCGGTCATCTGCCGAATCGCCCGCAGGGGATGATCAGCGGGCACGCGCTGCTCCGGGGAGAGATAACTGAAGAGGTGATTCGTCTGCTGATCGTCGCCGCGCATCGCCGCATCGTAGTACGGGCCTACGCGCGAGTCGATCCCTTTTCAGGTGGGTTTTTCAGCAGCCTGTTAGATTCTCGACGTGAAGACAGTGTAGGAAGTATAGGCAGTGTAGGAAACCCTCTTTGGTTTTTGAAAAACCAAAGGTTTTCCACACTGCCTACACTCCCTCTACTATCTCCACGTCAAGAATCTAGAAACCCCTAGAACTTCGATCCCGTCAGCTTGAAGTCCGCGCGCGCCCACGCCTTCTTGAGGCGCGCGTCGATGACGTCGGCCTGCGCGTCCTTCTTCTGCGCGCGCAGCGCCTGGCTGACGCCGAACAATGCCCAGCCGTTGTCGGGATGGCTGCGAAGGTCTTCCCAGTAGACGGTCTCGGCTTCCTTGGCGCGTCCGGCGGCGAGCAGCACCGCGCCGAGGGCGTGTCGGGGCGGGTAGTGCCACTCGGACGGTTCGGTGTAGACCAGCCCGTCCTCGAGCCGGACGGCGCGCTCGAGCCGCCCGATCGCGACGTCGTACTGCTTGCGCGCCGCGGCGATCTCGGCGGCGAGGACCTCGGGCGCGATCGCGAAGACTGCGGCGGCGGTGTTGGGCGAAAACAGCGGCGCGTCGAGCGACTTGTCGCCGACGAGCGCCGTCACGGCCGCGAGTTCCTTCTCGGCGTCGGCGAGCTGGCCCTTGCCGACCAGCGCGATGCCGCGCGCGTAGTGGTAGATGCCGGTCAGGTAGGCGTTGCCGGCCGGCGGCGCCGGCTCCTTCAGCATCTCGTCCCAATTGCCGAATCGCGTCAGCGCGTAGTACGGCACGACCTTGAACGCCGCCATCATCGGCATCTGCTGGAGCACCTCGGCGTCGATCTTCGACGCCGTCTTGCGCGCGCTCTCGATCGCGAGCCGGCTCTGGCCGTCGAAGGTCGCCGCGAACCAGAGAAAGTGCAGGTTGTGCGGGTAATAGCCGAGCGGGTAGAGGCCCTGCGCGCGGCACTGAGTGATGTAGTCCTCGTCGGCGGCAATCGCCAGCTGGTTGCTCTTGATCGCATCCGCATAGCGGCCGACCCGCTGATAGATGTGCGCCGGCATGTGCACCATATGGCCGGCCGCCGGCATCAGCGGCAGCAGCCGATCCGCCGCGGCCTCGGCCTTCTGCGGATGATGCGCTTCGACCAGATGGATGTAGAGGTGGAGCGCGCCCGGATGTTTCGGATTGCGCGCGATCGTCTTTTCGATCAGCGACACCGCTTCGGCAACGCCTTCATACGGCCGGCCGTCGTCCATCCAGTAGCCCCACGGCCGGAGGTCCATCAGCGACTCGACGTACAGCGCGGCGATGTCGAGATCGTTCGGATACTGCGCCTGCACTTTCTTCATTGCCGCGGCGTAGGCGGCGTCGCGGCTGATGCGATCGTCGGCCTTGCCGCTGTAGCGGAGCGCCAGCGCGTCGATCAGCGCGCGTTCCTTCAGCGAGGCGTGCGGTTTGAGGGCGATCGCTTTCTGAATCGCCTGGTGCGCCGGGCCCTCATCATTCGGATCCATCGCCGCGTTGATGTTCGGGCCGAGCACGAGCGCCTGCCCCCAATACGCCATCGCCAGGTTTGGATCGAGGCGTGCCGCTTCGCGAAACGCGCGTCCCGACTCGGCGTGGTTGAACGCCCACGCCAGATTCACGCCCTGGTTGATGAACAGTTGCGCGCGCGGGTTCTTGGTCGTGACCGTGAAGATGTGCGTGCCGAGGTTCTGCAGCCGCGGCGCGAGCTCGCCGTTCGGCCCAGGCTTGTTCTGGAAATCCGCCGGCGTCTCGTAGTGCTTATGGCCGCCGGCCGGCGCCGGCTCCTGCGCTTTCTGCGCGCCCGTTGACGACGAACGCGCGACGAGCATGGCCGCCGCGAGCGTGATGGCTGCGCCGATTCTGACCTTCATACTGACCTCCTACAGTAGCTCCGCCGGTTTCGATGCAGGCCGGCGCTGATTTGTTTCGCCCCGGCTGGCAACGAGAGAATGGTCAATGATCCGATTCCAGACGTCCGAAGTCGTCAGGATTCGGTAAGCCCAGATGTTCTCCGCGTTGAAATTCCGTAATTTCCTGCTGCTCTGGATCGGGCTGACCGTGTCGTTCACGGGCTCGTTCATGCAGCAGGCGGCACTTTTGTGGCATGTCTCGCTGCTGGCGCCTCCGGGACGAAAGGGCCTCGCCCTCGGCGCCGTTGGCCTGGTCCGGGTCGTGCCGATCGTCGTGTTTTCCCTGCTGGCAGGCGTGGCGGCCGATGTCTTCGACCGGCGCAAGCTGATGCTGGTGACTCAACTCGGCGGCGCGACCGTCGCCCTCGCGCTGGCCGGGCTCGCGTTTGCCGGCGTGACGTCGCTGTGGCCGATCTACGTGCTCGCCGCCGCCGGCGCGTCGGTGGGCTCCTTCGATCCGCCGGCGCGCCACGCGCTGGTGCCGATGCTGGTACCGCGCGCGCATCTGGCCAACGCCATCAGTTTGAACACGGCGATGGTGCAGGTGGCGTCGGTCGCCGGTCCAGCGGCCGGCGGCCTGCTCATCGCCCAGGGCAGCCTCGCCTGGGCCTACGTCGCCAACGCGTTGTCCTTCCTCTTCGTGATCGTCGCGCTGTTCATGATGCGCGACGTGCCGGCGACCGAGCGTGCCGCCGGCGTCCGCTCCCGCGATCAGTTCTCCCTCGAAGCGGCGCGAAATGGCCTGCGGTTCGTGTTCCGCGAGCCGATCATCCGATCGACGATGCTGCTCGATTTTTTCGCGACGTTCTTCGCGTCGGCGATGGCGCTGCTGCCGATGTTCGCCCAGGACGTGCTTCACGTCGGTCCCGGCGGCTACGGTCTGCTCGCCGCCGCGCCGGCGATCGGCGCCGCGATCGCGAGCGTGGCGATGCTCGCCTTCTCGCACCGGATCGCGCGGCAGGGTCTGACGCTGATCTGGGCGGTGGCCGCTTATGGCTTGTCGACGATGGTCTTTGGCGTGTCGCGCGCGTTCTGGCTGACGTTCGCGTGCCTGGCGATCGCCGGCGCTGCCGACGGCGTCAGCATGGTGATTCGCAATCTCGTCCGCCAGCTGCAGACGCCCGACGCGATGCGCGGCCGTATGGTCGGCGTCAACATGGTGTTCTTCATGGGCGGGCCGCAGCTCGGCGAGCTCGAGGCCGGGCTCGTCGCCCAATGGCTCGGTCCGGTGGCGTCGGTGGTGACTGGCGGGGTCGGCTGCCTGATCGCGACCGGAGTCCTGGCCGCGATGACGCCGGAACTACGGCGCTACGGGTCGGCTACTGACCCGCCTTCAGCAGGTGCAGACGCACCGCCAGCGCCTGCAGTGCCTTGATCTGCGCCGGCGTGAACGCGAGCTCATGCCCGAAGACGTTGGCGGCGATGGTCTGGGCGTTGGCCATCTTGACGAAGTCGGCGGGCCGCATCTTCGCGATGCCGCTCTGGAACTTCACCGCCGTGCCCGGATCGTCGACCACGAGACTCGGGCTCACATCGATGGTCGCGCGCTTGTCGGCAATCTTCACGTCGACGAAGAACTTGAGCACGTGCGTCGGCATGAAGTTGGGATTGGCGAGATCGCCGCGCGCGCCGATCACCTGAATATCGCGCGGCGGCGTGGTGGGATTGCGGACGCTCAGGCGGCCGCTCAGCGCGATCGACATGACCGCGTCCGGGCCGACCAGGTTGAGACCGAGGCCGACCTCGTTTTCGCGCGAGTCTTCGTGCAGGCGCGTCCACGTCTCCATGTCGGCCCAGGTCGGACGCACGCTGGCCGGATTCTGGCGCGCGCTGAGCGGCGCGGGCGGAAAGACCGCCAGCGCGCCGGCGACCAGCATCACGCAGAGGCGAGAGGGGCGCAGGAGGCGCATTGGCGCACGGAGCAAGGTCATGATTTCAGTTTATCGGCCGATCGGGCTCGCCGCTATGCACGAAAAATGAAATAGACCGCGCCGACAAGACAGAGCGCGGCCCAGAGAAAGTCGAGCTTCAGCGGGGCTTTCATGTACAAAAGTGCAAACGGCACGAATACCGAGAGGGTGATGACCTCCTGCAGGATCTTGAGCTGCGCCAGGTTCATCGTCGTGTAGCCGATGCGATTGGCGGGGACTTGCAGGAGATATTCGAACAGGGCGATTCCCCAGCTGATCAAAGCCGCGACATACCAGGGCCGGCCGCTGAGGTTGCGCAGATGCGCATACCAGGCGAACGTCATGAAGACGTTCGAGAGACCGAGCAGAATGACGGTGCGAACGAGGACCGATCCGAAGCCTGACATGTCACTCCCCGGCCGCTAGCGGCCGACTACGTAGCGATCAAAAAATGCGACAACGCGCCGTTCGTACTCGTCGGGCTTCGCGCGGTCGAACCCCGTGTGGCCGACCTCGGGCTCGTACCACAGTTCCTTTGGCTCGCCGGCGGCCTCGAACAGTCGACGGCCGCTCTCGAGTGAGATCACGACGTCGGCGCCGCCCTGCATCAGCAGCACCGGGCGCGGGCTGATCTTCCCAATCCAGCGCTTCGCATCGACGTCGGCGGCGCGAAAGCCGGCTTCGCGCTCGGCCCAGAATTTGATCAGCGGCGCGAACGGAAACGGCGGCAGCCCGGTGAAGAAGCGCACGCTGGTCTCGATCGTGTCCTCGAGCGACGAGAACGCGCTGTTGGCCACGACCGCCTTCACTTGCGGATTCTGGGCGGCGTAGGTGATCCCGACCGACCCGCCCATCGAGTTGCCGAGCAGCGCGATCCGTTCGGGATCGACGCCGTCGCGCGACGCCGCGAAGCGATGCCACGCCTCGAGGTCGTGTATTTCCTGGAGTCCGAAGGTAATCAGATTGCCGTCGCTGAGATCGTGGGCGCGGAACGAGCCGAGCAGCACGCCGTAGCCGTGCCGGCGCAGCATCACCGCTTCGTTGAGCATCTCACCGCGCTCCGACCGGAAGCCGTGCAGCGCGATGATCACTGCACCGTTGGTGCCCGGCACGTACCAGCCCTGCAATTGCAGCCCGTCGGCGGTCGTCACCTGGACGTCGTCGTAGACGAGGCCGTCTTTGATCGGTGTCCGTTCAGGCAGCTTCCGGGATGCCAGCGGGTTAGTGACGAGGCGGTGCGCCTCACTGCGGGTGCGAACGCCGAGCAGGACGCCGCCGGCGATCAGCGCCAGCGTGACGAGCAGGGCGAGCAGACGGAGCAGCCGGCGCACGAGCGGATCTTAATCCGGGTGACGGAGTACCATTGCAGGCCGTGCTGTCGATGATTCTCTTCGCCGGGACCGCCGGTTTCGGCGCGGGCTTGCTCGGCGCGCTGCTTGGTCTGGGCGGCGGCTTGTTTCTGGTGCCGGTCTTGAATCTCGGGCTCGGGCTGCCGTTCGCCGTCGCTCGCAC
>DASUGM010000327.1:0-6233 GCA_036274055.1 Vicinamibacterales bacterium
TGATGCCAGGTCTTCTTCTTGCCCATCGCGAAGGTCTCGTAGAGCTTCGCCATGTCGGCGAACGTGAAGACCTTGGATTCCGCCTCGGCCTTCGCTTTGGCGGCCCGCTTCTCGGCCTTCTGCTCCTTCGCTGGGGCGCGTTTCTCGACATCGACGGCTCGGCGCTTGGCATCCGCGAGATCGCGCGCCTCAGCCAACTTGACGCCGGGATACGCGCCAAGCGTGAGCCACTTCAGTTTTCCGAGGGATCGATAGACGAAGACCCACGTCTTCGCGCCGTTGGGTGTTGCTCGCAGTGCAAGGCCGCGCGCGACCGAATCGAAACACACGACTCGGCTCTGCGGACGCAAGCCCGCGATGAAGCGGTCGGTCAGGACGAGTCGAGACATGTCAGTGAGCGTTTGCTGAGTGTTAGCCCAGTGTTAGCCCAAGAGTAGTACGACTCGCCTGCCGTCCTCAAGCACGTCGTGGCTGAACGCCACAAGATGCTGTAAGTATTAGGGTTATGGTGCCGGGGGTGGGAATCGAACCCACACGGGCCTTTTGAGCCCTCAGGATTTTAAGTCCTGTGCGTCTGCCAGTTTCGCCACCCCGGCGGATCAAGCGCGGCCCGATCCGGTTGATTGTCCCCTTTTTTGTCCCGGTCGTGACGGTCGTCTCGACCGGAGCCGAACACGACGAATTGGCGCACGGTCGGGCGATGTGTCTGCCGCAGGGCGGGCGCTGCCGTCCCGGCCACGATGGGGCCACGTTCCCGCGGTGACGACGGCCGCACTGCGAAGGCGGCTGCCGCGGCTGTCCGGTTTCTCCCGCCCCGGTGTTTGTACGTGTAGTGGCTGTGAGCTGGCCCACCTTCTGGAGGCGCCCG
Source organism: Vicinamibacterales bacterium (assembly GCA_036274055.1). GTDB lineage: Bacteria > Acidobacteriota > Vicinamibacteria > Vicinamibacterales > SCN-69-37 > DASUGM01. The sequence goes on from DASUGM010000327.1 coordinate 869, forward strand.
AGACAAATGCGCCGCCTGACACGTCCAAGCAGATGACACCGATGGCCGCAGAACTCACGGCAGAGGAACTCGAGAGGATCAAGAGCCTGGTTCGAGAGTTGCGCCAGCGGCTGCTGGCAGAGACTCCTGAAGAGGTCGTCGAGCCGCCCGCTCGGCCTCGTCTCGTAGACCTCATCGGCCGCGCGTTCAGAAGATCTCCGCCCCTATCGCGTGGTTATCAGGCATAATGGCCATAATATTATGGCCATGACTAAGACAGCGCGGAGGTCGGTGGGATCTGCCGAGTTCAAGGCGAGGTGCCTGGAACTCGTGGATCGCGTGCGGGAGACGTCGGCGGAATACACCGTCACCCGGCATGGGGTCCCGGTCGCCACGTTAGGGCCCGTCAAACGGATGACGACGCCGGCATTTGTCGGATCAATGGCCGGATCGGTGCTGGCCTTCGATCGGCCGCTGGAACCTGTCGCCGGTGCCTGGATGGCGGGGGACGTCGAGTAATGCTGCTCGATACGCACGTCTGGATCTGGGCCGCCGCCGACGCGTCCCGGATCGGCGCGCGCACCCGGCGGCTCCTCAATCGCCACGCGGCGGCCGGTCAGCTGTACGTCTCTGCCGTCTCCGCGTTTGAAATCAGCGCGCTTTGTGCGGCCGGCCGGTTGATCCTCAATCAGCCGGCAGAACGCTGGATCCGCGACTCCATCAACCACGGCAGTCTGCGTGTGCTCGACCTCAACACCGGCACCGCCATCGACGCCGGGGCGCTCGGTGCCGATGCCGTGCCGGATCCGATCGATCGGCTGCTCGTGGCGGCCGCGCGCGATGCCGAAGTGCCACTGGTCACGCGGGATCGCCGGCTCCTGGAATTTGCCGCTCGGACCCGGCTCGTGCGCGTCCATGACGCCGGAAAGTGACGGCTGACGACTTCCTCCGTCCGCACGTCTTCAGCGCGGCAAGAAGGCGAGGGCCCGCCAGTATTTACCGCGATCGGCCTTTCCATTGGCCGACAAACGACCTGGCGTCGGCCTCTGTGGGAAAGAGATACAGCCCGACGTCGTCAAAACACGATTTCGATCCGTCCGGCTCGACGCCTCGGGCTGAGCCTTGGCCAAGCCGGAATCCGACGTAGGCGGTTGATGGCGGCACCGGATAGATGCCAGACATCTTCACCCAGCGGTTCGGTTCGGGCGAATCGGCCAGCATCTGTTGTCCCTGCATGTAGCCGAGGTACTTGCTGCCGTCGGCCGGCGCGAGAATGCCGTAGAGGTTCGCCTTCCCGGTGATCGACGGGCCGATACGCTGGTTGGCGCCGGCGCCAATCGCTACGAGGTATTGCCCGGGCGCATTTTCCGGCAGGAGAACAGTCTGCAACACCAACGAGAGGTTGGACAGCACAAAACACGGATTCCCGTCGCGCACGTCGACCGACCCTTTGCCGACAAAGGACCAGTGAGCCCGGCCGCGGCTGGCGTCGCCATTGGCGACGAGATTCTCACCCGGCTTCGCACTCGCGATTCGTCGCGTGAACGTCAGGCGCGATCGCGCTGCGGGTGCGTTGCCGAATCGATCCGCCACGTCGATGATCAGTTCACCGGAGGCACCGATCGACCAGGTCTCCTCGCGATTCGGAAGCGATGGCGCAGCGCCGCGGCTCTGCACGCCCGGGATGTCGAGCACCAATGTGTCACCGGCGCGTCTCGCTTCCAACTCGCTGGCGATGGGTGGCGCATCGACGCGGTACCGCTCGAGGACGACGCCGGTGCTGTAGTCGCGTTCGATCTCGAGAGAACCGTTGGCGCGGGGGCCTTTGACAACGAGGCGCGTCGCCGTGTTCGGCGGCGGCGATCCGGAAGCCAGCTGCCAGAATCCAGACACGTCGGGCGCGGACTGCGGTACCCCGCGGGCGCCCGCCAAAGTCGAAAATAAAGCGACACCAACGACAACGCAGAAGACGCGAAGCACGCAGGTGATGATACGGCGTCGGTCGCCCGGACGAACGCCCACTGTCTATACACAGTGCCGCCCGCGAAGTCTGCGCGCAGGCTGACTTCCCGCGGACGGTCCTACTGTGGAACGCGATTCCGACGTTCAGCTTTCGCGAACCCCACTGAAAACGGCCGATCGTCAGCTCGGTATTGAGAACTTCATGCGAGAATCCGAAGGCCCGTTGGACGACGTCTTGCACGGAGCGAGCGACATGCCTTACGGAACAAGAACGTCCGGCACTTTCAGGTCGGAGGCCCCGATGAGACGGCCGACCGTGCTGACCGTAGAGGAGGTCGAAAGAATTACCGGCCTCGTACGAGACCTGCGGCAGCGCCTGCTGTCCGAGACTCACGAGGAAGAAGTGGTCGAGCCGCCGCCGGCTCGTCCTTTCCTCGCGCGCGCCATCGGCCGCGCGTTCAGACGGGCGTAGCCCTATCGCGTAGTCATGCGCAGGGTGCGCACGAACGCCGTACTGAAAACATCGACCTTCTGTACCGCTCCGGCGCCTAGCTGATAACGCGCCAACTCCACGGTTCGAAGTTCAGGGCTTTTGTATGGATAGACCTGATTCTTGGCGCCCTCGACCGCCACGTCGGCCAGGGCAACGACGCTAGTCATCGCACCATCTTTCCAGCCGTAGAACTTCAACGCGGAGATCACGCGTCCTGACCTGTCAATGACCGCTGGGGTGTCGAACCACTCAAAGACAGCGTAAAGGACGCCGGGACCGTAAGGTTTGTCTCTGGGGAGAAAACCCAGGACTGCTGTGCCTTTTTCGTTTTCAACATTGACCCACAAATCGCCGTGCGGCGTGGATGCGGACATCGCCGCGGACACGACCAGCGCGGACAATAGAAGACGGAACATGGCGTTCCTCCGGGTGCCGAAAGTGTATCAGTGCTCGGCAACGGCCAGACTCACGGAACGCCCCGCGCTCCCTCGCCGTAAACTCCTCAGATGCGCGGCTTGCTCACGGACTTCACCCACGCCGCTCGCGGCCTTCGTCATCGACCCGGCTACAGCGCGATCATCGTCCTGACGCTCGCGCTCGGGTTGGGCGTCAACACCGTCGCGTTTTCCGTCGTCAACGCGCTCTTGCTCAAGCCATTTCACGTCGCCAACGCCGACAAGATCGGCTGGGTGTTCATCGGCACCGCCGGCGATCCGCTGGCGCTGTCGTCGGCCAACGACATCGACGCGATTCGACGCGGCGCAGGCACGCTCGATCAGGTCGCGGGCGGCGGCCGGCTGGCGGTGGGCTACGACAGCGGCAACGGCGCCGAACAGGCCTGGGCCCAGGTCGCGTCCGCGAACTTCTTCGAGATCGTGCCGCCGCCGATGCGGCGCGGCCGGACGTTCTCCGCGGCGGATCTGGCCGCGACCGGCGCCGTTCCGATCGTCGTCAGCGAGCAGTTCTGGCAGCGCAAGCTCGGCGCGGCCGCCGACTTGTCGACGCTGCGCGTCGCGTTCGATCGCACGCCCGTCGTCGTGGTCGGCGTGGTCGCGGACGGCTATCAGGCGCCGATCGGCGTGTTTGAGCCGGACGTCTGGTTCCCCGTCGAGCGCGTCGCGGCGCTGGGACTCGACGCCGCGCGGCAATCCACGGATTCGGCGTGGCTCGGGCTATTGGCGCGGCCGAAGCCGGGCGCCACGAAAGAGGCCATCGAGGCCGACCTCGGGCCGATCGCGAAGGACAACGCCACCCGTGCCGGCCGCACCGCCGACGACGTGCGCGTGCGGTTCGTCTGGCTGCGGGAAGGACATCCGGAGCTGCGCGGCCCGCTGGTGTGGGTCGCTGGCGGCGCGATGGCGGGCGTGGGCGTCGTGCTGCTGATCGCGTGCTTCAACGTCGCCGGACTGGTGCTCTCGCGATCGCATGAACGTCAGCGCGAATTGTCGGTGCGCGCGGCGATGGGCGCGGGCCGCTGGCGGCTGGCTCGTCATCTGCTCGCGGAGAACCTGCTGCTGGCCCTCCTCGCCGGCGCGGCGGCGGTTGGCGTTTCCGCATTCAGCGGGCAGATTCTGCAGGGCCTGAGTCTGCCGGCGCCGATTCCGCAGCGGCTGCACTTCGCGATCGACGGCATCCACATCGCGGTGTCGTTCGCGCTGGTGTTGATCGCCGCCGTCGTGCCCGCACTCGTACCGATCTGGCGGCTCTCGCGGCAGGACCCGATTGCGACGCTGCGGCTTGGCCCTTCCAGCGTCGTCGGCACGCGCGGCCAGGCGCGGGCTGGACGCTGGTTCGTCGCCGCGCAGGTCGCCGGCTCGACGGCTTTTCTGGTGATGGCGCTGCTGGTCGTCCAGAGCTTTCGCGCCAGCGCGTCCGCCGACCTCGGCTTTGCGACCGACGATGTCGCCGTGCTCGACATCGACCCGGCGCAACACACGTACACCGCGTCGACGGCGCGAACGCTGGCCGCGGATCTGCTGACCCGTGTCGGTCAGGACCAACGTGTGGCCACCGTGGCGCTCGCGAGCCGCGCGCCGTTCGCCGTCGGTTATCCGGACTTGCGCCGGCTGTCGACCGACGGCCGCGATTGCCAGGCCGTCGACTGTCCCACGGCAACGACCTATGCCGTCGGACCGGAGTACTTCGACGCGCTTCGCATCCCGATTCGGGACGGCCGGGTGTTTCGCGACGACGTCGGCGATCGCGACGCGGTCGTGATCAGCGAGGCCGCGGCGCTCGCGCTCTGGCCGAACCAGCGCGCCATCGGACAGACGTTTCGCGAGGGTCAGGATCGTCGCAGCCGCGTCGTCGTCGGCGTCGCCGGGGATCTGACGCTGATGGCGTTTGGCGCGTCACCGCGCCCGGTGCTCTACCGGCCGATGGAAGAGGCCGACTTCGGCAAAATGTTCGCCGTCATCGCGCGCGGCCGCGCGACCGAGCCGACGCAGATTCTCCGCGACGCATTGCATGCGCTCGACCGGCGCGTGCCGCCGGCGAGCCTGCAAACGCTGAACGACAGAAAAGCGCTGCCGATGTGGCCGGTGACGGTGGCGGCCGCGTTCTTCACGACCTGCGGCGTCCTCGCCTGCACGATGGTCGCAGTCGGACTCTTCGGTCTCACCTACTACACCGTCCGGCGCCGGCTGCGCGAATTCGGCGTCCGTCTCGCCATCGGCGCGACGCCCGGCGATCTCGGCCGCCTGGTGATGACCGACGCCTTGCGCCTGCTCGCCCCGGGGCTCGCCGTCGGCGTGCTGCTGGCATTCGGATTGACGCGGCTGATCGGCGCGCAACTGCCGGGCATTCAGGGGCTGAGCCCGGCGATCTTCGTCGCGGCAATCGCGATGCAGATCGGCGTGACGCTGCTCGCGAGCTGGTCCCCGGCGCGCCGCGCGGGACGGGTCGATCCGCTGACGGTGTTGCGCGAGTAGA
>DASUGM010000328.1:0-2960 GCA_036274055.1 Vicinamibacterales bacterium
AATTTTATGGCAGTTCCGCGTTCCGTCCCCGGACATCCCCCAAACCGGCCGGATCGGTGGGTAATCCTCGACCGAGACTGGGACTCGAAGGACACAATTCGATCGGGGCGTGATCAGAACTGAAATCGCGCGCGAAGCAAGGCAAAAACCCGCGCCGCGCCCGTGTGCAGAGTGCTCCTCGCGGAGCCGATACGTGCGGCAGAATGGTGAGCGATCGGCCCAGCTCTGCCGCGATTTTGACCGGTCATCTAATCGGCCAATATCGCATCGAAGCCTGCCTCGGCTACGGCGGCATGGGCGTCGTCTATCACGCGTTCGACGAGTTCCTCGAGCGCGATGTCGCGTTGAAAATCCTCGATGCGGCGCAAGAGGATCCGCAGAAGCGTTTCCGCTTCGAAGCGGTCGCGCTCGCGCGGCTGAGCCATCCCGGCATCGCCTCGGCCTACGAGCTCTTTCAACACGACGGCAGTTGGGGCCTGGCCATGGAATTCGTCCGCGGCCGCACGCTCGAGCAGGTGCTCGATCAGAACGGTCCGCTGTCGCCGCAACAGGCCGCCGACGTCTGCATGCAGGCGCTGCTCGCGCTCGGACACGCGCACGCCAGGGGCGTCGTCCATCGCGATCTGAAACCCAGCAACCTGATGATCGGCGAGCACGGCGAGGTCAAAGTCACCGACTTCGGCATCGCGCGTCTCGCGGGCGCCGTCCACCTGACGAACGCCGGGCTGACGATGGGGACGCCGGCGTACATGGCGCCGGAGCAGGTGCGCGGCGGGAACATCGACGCGCGCGTCGATCTTTACGCCATGGGCATCGTCTTCTACCGGCTGGTCACCGGTCAGTTGCCGTTCAAGGCCGAGACCCCGTTTGCGATGGCGCAATCGCAGGTCAACGATCCGCCGACGCCGATCGAACTGGCGCGCGCGGATCTGCCGGGTTGGGTTCACGACGTCGTCGCCCGTGCGCTCGTCAAAGATCCCGACGCGCGGTTCCAGTCCGCGCAGGAATTCCACGACGCCTTGGGGCGCGGCGTCGCCGGCCTGCCGGCGATGACGCGGTTGAACGTCCACGATGTCACCGAGCAAATGCCGATCCCGACCACGCCGGCGGCGCCGGTCCGTGCGTTGCCTCACAGTCTTGCCGGCGCCTGGCTGGTTGCGGCTGTCGCCGCGCTGGTGCTGGCCGCGGCCGGTGCGAGTCTCTGGTGGCGTCCACCGGTGCAACTCCTGGCAGAGGGCGGTGCGCCGTCGCCGTCCGAAGATCTAGCCGACGTCGTCAATGCCGCGATTCCGACGAGCCCGCCGGTGCGAGAAACTGCGCCGAGTACCGTCATGCCGCAAAGCATCGCCAGCAAGTCGGCGATACCGGCCGTACCCGCACCGGCGGCAAGCACCCCGGCGCTGATGGTGTTCAGAAAACTGAAATTGTTTGTCGTCGAGAACGGGCAAACCAAAGATCGCGACGTCTTGCTGACCTTCTCAGGTGCGGAGCTGACTGTCGTTTCGCAAAACGGCGGCACGCCAATCGCCGCGTTTCCGTATGCAAGCATCAGCCACGTGACCTACGCGCGTGCCTCCAATCCGCAGTGGGATCCACGATTCGCGAGTCCGGTTGGAAAGCTGGATGTTTCGGGCCTGATCGCCCGTGCCCGGCACTGGCTCGTCGTGCAGACGACATCGCGCTACGCGATTCTGCGGCTCGACGGCGATGACTGGTCGGCGGTACTGCAGACGCTTCGGGCGCGCACCGGCGCCGGCCCTCAGGCCGGCACGCCGAAAAAATAACCCTGACCGAAGTCGCAATCCAGTTCGCGGCAAGCCGCCGCGACGGCCTCGGTTTCGATCCCCTCGGCAACGGTGCGAACGCCCAGTCGCTTCGCGACGTTCACCAGCGCGCTCACCATTTCACGCCGCGCGCTCGAGACGTCCAGGCCCTGCACGAGTGTCTTGTCGAGTTTCAGATAGTCGGGAGGAACTTCGATGAGCTCGTTGAGGCGCGCCTGTCCGGCGCCGAAGTCGTCGTAGGCGAACTGGATGGCGAGACCGCGAAACGCGTGCCTCGCTTCTCCCATCGCGGCGACGTCGGTGACGCTGGATTCGGCGATTTCCATGACCAGCTGCCGCCCCGTCGAGTTGGACTCGACGAGCGCCGCCAGCGACTCGACGAGTGATGGGTCGGCCAGCTCCGCCGCGTGCACGTTCAGGAACAGGCTGCCGCCGCGCGGCAGCCGCGCCGACGACGCGAGCGAGCATCGGCGGAAGAGCTGACAGAGCGCGGTCAGCTTTCCACATTGCTCCGCGAGCCGCAGTAGCGGCTCCGGATCGCCGGGCAGCTGCGCGTGGGTGCCGCGGCCCAGCGCTTCGTAGCCGGCGATCTTTCCGGTGGGCAGATCGACGATCGGCTGGTAGAGCGCGGTCACCGCCTGAGTCGCGATCAACTCATCGAGCAGCTGCGCGCCGCGAATCAGGCTGTCCGGCTGATCGGATTCGACGACCTGGGTTTGCTCCACCGGCCTGGCGACCCTGGTCCCGACGACGCCCGCCGCGATGAGCTGGTGGCGAAACCGGAACTCGACATGAGCCACGTGGATGATGTCGCCGTCCTGAAGGACGCGCTCGTCGATCCGGTCGCCGTTGACGAAGGTGCCGTTGGTGCTCTGGAGATCGCGGACCGCATAGCGGCCGTCGACCGCGACGATGGCCGCGTGCTCTTTCGAGACCTTGCTCGAGTAGATCGTGTGTCCCGCGGTCTCGGACCGGCCGAGGACGAAGGGCAGCGCGAGAAGGGCCACGCGCTGCATGGGTCCGCCCATCTCGGCGAAATGCTCGAGATAGGGCCGAAGGGCGCCGTCGACGGACCGCTCCGGTGGCAAGGTCGGGTCCATGATCGCTGTCGGTCGTCTCGGCTATTGAGTCCGGCCTCATTAGTAGCGCGAAAGTGTCGCCTTTCATAGGACTGGT